>JBOGFO010000769.1:0-1766 GCA_050743445.1 Acidimicrobiia bacterium | reverse complement strand
GAATGCCCGCTGGCCGGCCAGCACCTCCTTCCAGGCGATGCGCTTCTTCCCGCCGTAGGCCTTCTCGACGGCCGCATCCAGGACACGCCGGGCCGCGGGCCAGATGTCGACGCCGGTCCCGTCCCCTTCGATGTAGGGGATGACCGGCTCGTCCGGCACGGACAGGACGCCGTCGTGCACCGTGATCAGTTCGGCCATGAATCCATTCCTCCGCGTTCCTATCAGAGCCCGGGGAGGATGCTAACGGCCGGGCTCAGAAGTTCGTGAAGACCAGGTGATTGTTCACCGTCCGGGCACCGGTCACGACCCCCCGGCTGACAATCCCGAAGAGGACGCGGCGCAGGACCTCCGGCGTGGCCAGCGGTTCGTTCTCGAGGTAGAGGGCGGCCACCCCGGCGGTGTGGGGCGAGGCCATGGACGTGCCCGAGAGCGACCGGGTGGCCTCGTCGTCATCGGCCCAGGCCGACTCGATGTCGACGCCGGGGGCGAACCAGTCGACGCAGTCGCCGTAGTTCGAGAACGATGCCTTGGCGTCGGTGGGGTCGCTGGCCCCCACCGTCATGGCGTCGGGGACACGCGCCGGGGAGAAGCCGCAGGCGTCCCGGGCCTCGCCGGCGATGTTGCCGTTTCCGGCGGCGACGGCAAAGGCGACCCCGTCGTCCATGGAGCGCTCGACCGCGTCGTCGAGGGTCATCGAGGCCGCTCCGCCCAGGCTCATGTTGGCCACGGCCGGAACGCCGTCGTCATGGTCGGAGGCCACCCAGTCGACCCCGGCGATGACGCCGCTGATGCTCCCCGACCCGTTGCAGTCCAGAACGCGGACGGCCACGAGGTCGACGGCCTTGGCCACCCCGTAGGTAGTGCCGCCGATGGTCCCGGCCACGTGGGTCCCGTGGCCATGGCAGTCCTCGCCCTCACGGTCGTCCGTCACCGCATCGAAGCCGGCCCGGGCCCGGCTGCCTCCACGAGCGGTGGCGAACTCCTGGTGGGTGGTGCGGATGCCGGTGTCGATCACATAGGCGGTCACCCCGTCGCCGGTGCCCCGGTAAGAGAACCTTCGGTCGAGGGGAAGTCGGGGCTGGTCGATCCGGTCGAGCCCCCACGGGGCGGCGGTCTGGGTCTCGCTGACCGTCACCTCCTGGTCGGGCTCCACCCGGCGGACCTGCGGGTCGGACTCCACGGCGGAGGCTCCGGCCTCGGGAAAGATGGCGGCGTAGCCCTTGAGGGCGTGGGCGTACACGTGGGTGACTTCGGCGCCGTAGCGCCGGGCGTGCTCGGCGGCGACCGCCGCCGGGTCGGTCACCGAATCGTCGAGGACCACGATGTAGCGGTGGCCCGGTGCCTGGGCGGGTGCCCCCGCAGCCGTCACCCACCCGGCTGCGATGAGCGCGGCGACCAGATACCCCAGTGTGACTTTGAACATCCCCAGCTCCTTGTCGTCGTCGTTGACGAAGGGAGGTTCTAGCTGAGGACGCCCACGCTCTGCATCGGATTTTCAGACACACAGCAATTTCCGGCGGCGCCTAGTGGCGGAAGTGGCGCCGGCCGGTGAAGACCATGGCCACCCCCGCCTCGTCGGCGGCGGCGATCACCTTGTCGTCGCCGAGCGACCCACCGGGCTGGGCGATGGCGCCCGCCCCGGCGGCCACGGCGGCATCCACCGCGTCCCGGAAGGGGAAGAAGGCGTCGGAGGCGCACACCCCGCCCCGGGCCCGGTCACCCGCTTTGCGGGCCGCGATCTCGGTGGAGTGCACCCGGGACTGCTG
>JBOGFO010000768.1:0-23896 GCA_050743445.1 Acidimicrobiia bacterium | reverse complement strand
GCGGGAGCCCGAGGAGCTCGGGACGGGGTTCCCGCCGCCGGCGGGCCCGCCCGCCTGGGGGGCGCCGGGCGAGGAGGTCAGCCCCATCACCAGCCCGACCCCGGCCCGCCGGTCCCGGCCCGTGCTTGTCGCCGCGCTCACCGGTGCCGTGGTGGGTGCGCTGGTGGCCGGACTGATGGTGACGGTGCTGCGCGACGAGAACACGGTCACCGGTCCGGTGGCGACGTTCTCACCCAACACGTCCAAGATCGCCCGCCCGGCCGACATCCAGGAGATCCTGTCCCGGGTCGAGCCGGCGGTGGTCGCCATCCGTACCCGGTCGCTCAGCCTGGGCGACTTCTTGCGCCCCGAACCGGCGGAAGGCGCGGGGACGGGCTTCGTGATCTCCCCGGACGGGGTGATCGTCACCAACAACCACGTGGTGGCAGGAGCGCAGAGCATCGATGTTGTCTTCGGCAACAACACGACAAAGCCTGCTCAAATTCTCGGAAGGGACGCGAGTGCCGATCTGGCCGTGATCAAGGTTGAGGGCTCCGGACTGCAGGCTGCGATCCTCGGAGACTCGGAAAAACTGCGGGTCGGAGACGATGTCGTGGCCATCGGCAACGCCCTCGCCCTCGCGGGTGGGCCCTCGGTCACCCGGGGGATCGTCTCGGCCAAGGACCGCACGATCGTGGCCGAGAACGGGATCCGCCTGGAGAACGTCATCCAGACCGACACGGCCATCAACCGGGGAAACTCGGGTGGGCCACTGGTCAACGCCGACGGCGAGGTGGTGGGGATCAACACGGCCGTGGCCGGCGATGCCCAGAACATCGGGTTCTCCATCGCCATCACCCAGGCCCGGCCCATCATCGAGGAGCTGCGCAGCGGCACCACCCGGAACCGCCCGTTCCTCGGGGTGCAGATGTTCGACGTCACCCCGGCGGTGGCCGAGGAACTGGAGCTGGAGGTGGAGGAGGGGGCCCTGGTGGCCGAGGTCACCGAGGGATCGGGCGCCGAGGTGGGGGGCATCCGGGCCGGGGACATCATCGTCGACATCGACGGGCAGAAGATCTCCGACGCCGGTGACGTGTCCGCCGCCGTGCGCGAGCACAAGCCCGGTGACGAGATCAAGGTGACCGTGGCCCGGGGCGGCGAACGGGAGACGTTCACCGTCCGCCTCGGCGAACGCCCGATCGACGCGGGTTAAGGCCGGGAAGGAGCTGCTGACACTAGGCTCTCGCGCATGGTCCGTCCTCCGGAAGAGCTCACCGAGTCGCTCCCGCCCCAGGGGCACGTCCGCATCGTCTACCTGGGCCCGCTGTCACCCCACTGGGAGGTGCAGGGCATCTTCGGCGAGCGGTCCGTCATCGATGAGTTCCGCCAGCGGGCCATCGCCCGCCTCCAGCTGCTGCCCCCGCACGACCCGCAGTTCCGCCGGAACCGGGAGCGGGTGGTGCGCGACGCCGAGCGTGAGGCGCTCATCCTGGACTGGGATCTGGGCGAAGAGGGCTGATCCTGCCCTGTAAGGGGCTATGGTAATAGGCAAAACGGTTTATTGCCCTTTCGTTAACCGTGCGTTCGTGCTTAAATGGCGCCAAGTTTGCTGAACCCCCATATCGTCCGCCGCTTACGTAAGCTCTCCAAGCGGCCAGAGGTGGGAGTGTGCCATCGGAGTTCGAGCTTGCCGTCCGGCTCATCGCTGCCCTCATCCTGGGTGGTGCCATCGGGTTCGAGCGCGAGGTCACCGGCCAGGTGGCCGGCCTGCGAACACACATGTGTGTGGCGTTGGGAGCAGCCCTCTTCGCCATCGTGTCGGCCTTCGGTTTCGAGGAGTTCGTCCGCCCGAGAGCGGCCACGAACCTGCAGGTGGACGTGTCCCGGGTGGCGTCGAACATCGTCACCGGGATCGGGTTCCTGGGCGGTGGAGCGATCATCAAAGAGGGCGCGACGGTGAAGGGGCTCACGACGGCCGCCAGCCTGTGGGTCACGGCCGCCGTCGGCAGCGCGGTGGCCATGGGGGAGTACATGGTGGCGACCGTCTGCACCGTGGCCCTGATCATGTCGCTCACGATGATGCGGGGCCCCCGGGTCTGGCTGCGGAACCGGTTCGTGGAGGTCGACGAGGGGGTGTCCATCCGCCTGCGGTCGCCCGAAGACGCCGGCGAGGTGATCCGGGCGCTGCGGCGTTTCGAAGACCTGCATGTCTCCTCGCTCGCCCTGAGGGGGGACGACGAGGAGGTGGTCGTGCTGGTCCACGTTTCTGGGAGCAACGTGGAGGTGCGACTGGCGGAGCTGGCTGAGCGGGACGACGTGGTCGACGTGATCCTCGCCTCCTGAGAAGGGGCGCTGAGCGTGGGGGTGCAGTGATGGGCGTGGAGACGAAGCGGACCCGACCGGGCCCGAACTACCTGATCGTGGTGGTGGCCCTAGCCAGCGCCACGGTGTTGCTGCTCGCCGACCGGTATCTCGGCGACCACGCCCACGAAGCGGAGGCGGCAAGCCAGCTGGCCGGATACTCCGAGCACTGCACCGACGGCGGCGAGGCCGACAGCGCCTATGGCCCCTCCGTCAGCGAGACCGGAGAGCACGACCCGTGCCTGCCCGAGGGCGACGGGACCTGGATGCCGGGGTCGTCCCTACTGGCCGGTCCGGCGGGGCCGCCCGGACCCGAAGGCCCGTCCGGGCCGCCGGGGCCGGAGGGTCCCCAGGGTGCGCCGGGCGCCGCTTCGATCGCCACCATCCGGGCTGCGGCCGCCGCCGCCCCGGGTGAGCCGGGACCGTCCGGCCCGCCGGGCCCTCCCGGGGAACCGGGTCCTCCCGGGATCGACGCGGTTTCCGGCTATGAGGTCGTGATGTCCCGGGTCATGCTCCCGTCCCAGGCCCGGGCGCAGCGCACGGTGAAGTGTCCCGAGGGCAAGGTCGCGCTGTCCGGTGGTGTGGCCGCCGTGCCACGCGACCCGTCGCCGCGGATCCTGGTCGTCCAGTCGACGCCCCTGCTCGATCCCACGCCGGGTGCCGGCTGGCGGGCGACGGTGGAGAACGTGGGCGGTTCGCACGATGAGCCGGTCGAGGTGGTGGTGTCGGCCATCTGCGCCGTCGTCCGGTAGTCAGCTGACCTTTCCGTCAGGACCAGGCCAGGCCTTTCGTCAGGACAGGGAGACCTCGCCCAGACCCGGCTCCGGCAGCTCGCCCGTCACCATGTAGGCGACCCGGTGGCCGACGTTGACGGCGTGGTCGGCGATGCGCTCGTAGTACCGGCCCACCAGCGCCACCTGCACGGCCCGGTGGAGCCCGGCCTCGCCTTCCTCGAAGGTGGAGAAGATCACCCGGAAGAGCTCCTTCTGGAGCTCGTCCATGACGTCGTCCATGTCGGGCAGCGCCAGGGCCCGGGCGGCGTCCTCCTCGGCGAACGCCTCCAGGGCCACGCGGAGCTGGACGCCGGCCTGGTTCCCCATGCGGGCGATGAGGCCCCGGACGCGGGGAGGCAGCTCGAAGGGGTACAGGCGCCGGGTCGTCTTGGCCACGTTGACGATGAGGTCGCCGACGCGCTCGATCTCGTGGATGATCCGCAGCACCGTCACCAACCGGCGCAGGTCGGACGCCATGGGCTGCTGGAGGGCGAGCAGGCGGTAGGAGCGCTCCTCGATGGAGTGCGTCAGGTCGTCGAGGAACATGTCTCCCGAGATGACCCGGTCGGCGGCGCCCAGGTCGGCGTCGAGGAGCGCCTCGGTCCCCCCGCCGATGGCTTCCCCGGCCAGTGACCCGAGGCGGCACACGTCGTGGCACAGGTCGTCGAGCCGCTCGTGGTAACTGCGGCGGATCTCGGCTTTGTCAGAGGGCACGGCCGTCGTCATGCCGCCATTGTCACCTGAGGCGCGGCCCCGGCTGTCCGAAATCGTCCGCTTCCGGATCTGGTTTGGTGCCTCGTTCACCGAGTGGTGGACATCTGTTCATGTTGGAGTCGCCTCCGGCCCTTACCTTCGATCATGGACACGATCGCGACCAGAGGTTGGGACCCCGTGGACATGACTACCGCCGCCGGCAGCGCCAGCAGCACCGTCATCCCGCCGCGCCTGGCCAGTTCCGCGTCGGAGCACACCCAGGTGCCCTTCGAGGAGCGCGAGATCGTGTTCGAGATGCGCTTTCTCGAGGTGCGCTACGGCGGGCTTCCGGCCGTGGCCGGGGTGAACCTCGACATCGCCGCCAACGAGATCACGGCCATGATCGGCCCTTCCGGCTGCGGCAAGAGCACGCTCCTGCGCTGCCTCAACCGGATGAACGACCTGGTCCCCACGGCCAGCGTGCGGGGTTCGGTGGCCTACCACGGCCAGGACCTCTACGGCGCCGGCGTCGACCCGGTCGAGGTCCGCCGCCGGATCGGAATGGTGTTCCAGAAGCCGAACCCGTTCCCCAAGTCGATCTACGACAACATCGCCTTCGGGCCCCGGCTCAACGGCCGGCGCAAGGGCCTCGACGACATCGTCGAGAACGCCCTGACCAAGGCCGCCCTGTGGGACGAAGTCAAGGCCAACGTCCACAAGTCGGCACTGGCCCTCTCCGGCGGCCAGCAGCAGCGCCTCTGCATCGCCCGCTGCCTGGCCACCGAGCCCGACGTGATCCTCATGGACGAGCCGTGCTCCGCCCTCGACCCCATCGCCACGGCCCGCATCGAGGACCTGATGGACGAGCTCAAGAAGGAGTACACGATCGTCATCGTCACCCACAACATGCAGCAGGCGGCCCGGGTGTCGGACATGACCGCCTTCCTGTCCGTCGAGGTGGGCGAGAACGGCAACGGCGACCACCGGACCGGGCGTCTGGTCGAGTACGACCGCACCGAGACGATCTTCACCCACCCGTCCGACAAGCGCACCGAGGGCTACATCACTGGCCGCTTCGGGTAATCCCGGCTCGCCGTGCCACCGGCTCCGGACGCGGAGCTCAGGAGTGCTTGAGCGCAATCCCCCGGATGATGTCCGAGATGCTCTCGACGCCGTTCACCGACGCCTCGATGGACTCGATGATGTCCTTCCAGCGCAGGACGTCGAAGGCGTTGAAGTCACCCGAGAACATGTGGGCCACCGAGCGGCGGTAGATCTTGTCGGCCTCGCTCTCGAGCCGGTCGATGGCGTCGAGGTCGCCGTCCAGGCCCCGCAGCTTGGCCAGCTTTCCCACCAGGGTGACGTTGGCGTCGGCCACTTTGACCAGCACGTCGGTGAGCTCCCGGACCTCGGCCAGCGGTTCGTCCACGTCGTGAAGGACGAGGAGCTCGGAGACGGCTTGGATGTCGTCGACGACATCGTCCATCTGCTCGGTGAGGGCGTGGATGTCCTCCCGGTCGAACGGGGCCACGAAGCTCTGGTCGAGACGCTGGAGGATGGTGCGGGTCAGCTCGTCGCCCCGTCGCTCGCAGTCGTTGATCCGGGCGTGCTTGGCGTGGACATCCTCGAACTGGTCGATCAGATCGCGCAGCAGCCGAGCGCCATCGGCCAGGTTCTCGGCCGCCTGGTCGAACAGCGGGAAGAAGCCGTCGTCGCGGGGCACGAGACGGAAACGCACGGGGAGGCTCCCTTCTTCGGGTCGGCGGCGGATCATGCTACTGCCGTGTCGACGTCCGTCCCGCCGCCGGTCTCTACACTGTTGTCATCATGGAATCAGGCATGCCAGTGCCGGTGATCGTCACTGCATTCGCCGTGCCCATGGTGGTTCTCCTCCTCGTGGCGGTCCGGAGCCGCCGCGGGGTGGTCCGGCGGGTGCAGAGCATCGGCGCCCGCCTGTCGGACGACCAGAGCATGGCCATGGAGGGTAAGGGAGGCTTGGAGCGGGCCATGGGCCAGCTCGAACGCTCGGCGGAGCGGGCCCAGCTGCGCATCGACGCCGCCCGGTCCGACCGGCACCGCCTCTCGGGCGTCTTCGCCGAGCTCGCCGACGGAGTCATGGTGGTCGACGAGCGGGGCGAGGTGGTGATGCGCAACGGGGTGGCCGAGCAGCTCGCCGGCTCCGGCCAGAGCGACATCCCGACCAACGACGCCGTCTGGGAGCTCCTCGACCGGGCGCTGCGGGGACTGGAGAGCGAGCGGGAGCTGCGCCTCTTCGGGCCCCCCCGGCGGGTGCTCCACGTGCGGGCCGTCCCGCTCGACGACGGGGCCCGGGCGGTGGGAGCAGCCGTGTTCCTGCGGGACATCTCCGAGGCCCGGCGCATCGAGAGCATGCGGCGGGACTTCGTGGCCAACGTGTCCCACGAGCTCAAGACCCCCATCGGGGCGCTCGGGCTGCTGGCCGAGACCATGGCCGCCGAGGAGGACGCCGAGCTGCTGCGACGCCTCGCCGACCGGGTGCTGCACGAGGCCGAGCGCCTGGAGCGGACGGTGGAGGACCTCCTCGACCTGTCCATCCTCGAGGCCCAGGAGGCCCCGCAGCGCGACATGCACCCCGTCGCCCTGCTCATGGTCGAGGCCGCCGAACGCATGGCCGGCAGCGCCGAAGCGGCCGGCATCCCCATCGAGCTCACCGAGCCGGCGGAGGACATCGTCGTGTCCTGCGATCGCCGTCAGGTCACCAGCGCGCTGTTCAACCTCCTCGACAACGCCGTCAAGTACTCCGAGGAAGGCGGCAAGGTGGAGTTCGCCGCCGAGGTGGACGGCTTCCATGTCTCCATCTCCGTCCGGGACTACGGGATCGGAATCCCCGGCGGGGACCTCGAACGGATCTTCGAACGCTTCTACCGGGTCGACCGCACCCGGAGCCGCGCCACCGGGGGAACCGGACTCGGTCTCTCCATCGTCCGCCACGTGGCCCAGGCCCACGGCGGGGAGGTGTCGGTCCACTCCGAGGAGGGGGCCGGCTCCACCTTCTCGTTCAAGTTGCCCCTGGCCGCTGCGTCCCGCAGCCGCCGTAACCGGAGGTCCTGAGCCGACATGGCCGATCCGCCCACCATTCTGGTCGTCGACGACGAGCAGTCGTACCGCGACGCACTGGCAGTGTCACTGCGCCGCGAAGGGTTCCTGGTCCAGTCGGCCGCCGACGGGCTCGAAGCACTCGAGCGCTTCGAGACCTACAAGCCCGCCCTCGTCCTGCTCGATGTGATGCTGCCCCGGATGTCGGGAATCGACGTCTGTCGCGAGATCAGGGCCCGGTCGCGGGTGCCGATCATCATGCTCACGGCCAAGGACGCCGAGATCGACACGGTGGTCGGGCTCGAGGTCGGAGCCGACGACTACGTCACCAAGCCGTTCCGGCTCCGCGAGCTGGTGGCCCGCATCCGGGCCGCGCTGCGCCGGGCACCGGGCGACGAGGAGGAATCGTCGGACGAGGTGCTCGAAGTGGGCGACGTGAGCCTCGACCCCCTGCGCCACGAGGTGGCCGTGCGGGGTGAACACGTCCAGCTGGCGCTGAAGGAGTTCGACCTGCTCGAGCTGCTGCTCATGAACGCCGGGCGGGTGCTGACCCGGGACGTGCTCATGGACCGGGTGTGGGGGCCGAGCTACGTCGGCGACACGAAGACCCTCGACGTCCACATCAAGCGGCTGCGGGCGAAGATCGAGGAGAACCCCTCGTCCCCGACCCGCATCACCACCATCCGGGGCCTGGGCTACCGCTACGAGAAGCCCCGGGTTCCCAGCCCGACCCCGACCCCGACGGCGTAGCCGCTACTGGCGGCGCTTGTCGTAGCGGTTGCGGAGCAGGATGGCGGTGCCGTTGGCCAGCAGGACGATGGCCATCAGGATGATGATGGCCGCCGCCGTGTTGGCCTTGAACCCGGACTGGGCCTGGCCCGCCCACGTGGTGATGACGTAGGGCATGGCGGTGAAGCGCTCCTGGATGGAAGAGATGTCGAGCAGGCTCGGGTCCGGCCCGAGACGTCCCGACACGGCCCCGACGAGGATGAGTGGCGCCGCCTCACCCATGGCCCGGGCCAGTGACAGCACCGTCCCGGTCAGGATGCCGGGCGCGGCGTAGGGCAGGACGTGATGGCGGATGGTCTCCCACCGGGTGGCCCCCACGCCGAAGGAGGCCTCCCGTAGCGCGGTGGGGACGGCCCGGATCGCCTCGGCCGAGGTGATGATGACGATGGGGAGCACCAGGATGGCGAGGGTGACCCCGGCCGAGATCACGCTCCGGCCCCCGGTGAGGCCACCCAGGGACTTCACGAAGATGGCGAAGCCGAGGATGCCATAGACGATCGAGGGCACGCCGGCCAGGTTGCGGATGTTGATGTCGATGAACCTGGTCAGGCGGGTCCTGGCCGCGTACTCCTCGAGGTAGATGGCCGCGGCCATGCCAAGAGGAAAGGCGAGGACGACGACGAACACGGCGATCCAGAACGTGCCCCGCAACCCCTGGTGGATACCGGCTTCACCGGGCAACGACCGCAGGGTGCCGTTCATGAACGAGGAGAACCGTTCGGTCAGCACCGGCAGGCCGTCCTGGGCCAGGGTGACGATCAGCACCACCAGGGTGAGCACGGACAACGCCAGCGCCGACAGCAGGCCGATGCGGAACACCGCGCCGGTGGTGTCGAACCGGCGGCCCTCCAATCGGGCGGTGACCACCCGGGGTGCGGTGGCGGCGGCGGTGGCGGCGGGACTGGACGGTCGCATCGCTGAAGCTCCTAGTACCGCTCCCGGAACCGGATCACGATCCGGTCGGCCAGGAGGTTGAGGACGAAGGTGATGACGAAGAGGAGGATCCCGACGAAGAACAGGCTCTGGAAGGTGAGCGCTTCACCCACAACCTGGTCGGTCCCGGCGGCGATGGATGCCATCCCCGCCGTCATGGTGAGCCCACCCTGGAAGGGATCGGTCTCGAAGAGCGCTCCGCCGCTCTTGCCGGCGGCGATGAACACCACCATGGTCTCGCCCAGGGCCCGCGAGACGGCGATGATGAGGGAGGCGACCACCCCGGAGAGCGCGGCCGGAAACACCACGCGGAGCACGGTCGTCACCTTCTTGGCCCCCATTCCGTAGGAAGCCTCCCGCAGGGCGTTGGGCACCGAGCGGAGGGCGTCCTCGGCCACGGAGGCGATCAGGGGGATGAGGAGGATCCCCACACCGAGTCCCGCGGCGGCCAGTGTCTGCTGTGGGGCGCCCTCCCTGAAGCGCTGGATGACCTCCGGGGAGACGAAGGTGAGGACGAAGAACCCGATGACCACGCTGGGCACGGCGGCGATGGTCTCCAGCACGGGCTTCATGACTCGCCGCACCCCTGTCGGCGCGTACTCTGACAGGTAGATTGCCGCCCCCAGCCCGACGGGCACGGCCAGTGCCAGGCCTGACACGGTCACGATCAGGCTGCCCATGAGCAGGGTCTTGATGTCGTACTGGCCGCGGCGGGGGAACCAGCCCTCACCCCAGACCGTCCTCCACTCCACCTGGGTGACGAACGTCCACGCCTCCCGGATCAGCGAGAACACGATGAGGGCGCTGATCACAACGGAGAACAGGGCGGCGCCGAAGAACAGCCAGCGGACGGCGGCTTCCCGGCGGAGACGCCGGGGGCTTCCCTTCAGGTCGATGGTGGTGAGGGCCAATGCGTGCTCCTGGGTTGGCAGGGAGCGGGGCTGTCGCCCCGCCCCCTGGAATCTTGCGGATGCCCACGGCAACGCCGCCGGCGGTCGCTACTTCCCGCCGTCCCGGGTTCCGGTCGTCTTGGCCTCCCACACAGCCCTCATAGCCGAGAGGTCAGAGGAGGCGAGATCTACGTACTTCACCTCGCCCACGGCCTTGATGCCCTCGCCGACATAGAAGTCGACGAAGGATTCGAGCGCCGGGCTGTCGGCCAGCTTCTTCGAGTTCACATAGATGTAGAGGTACCGGGAGAGGGGGTAGCTGGCCGAGGAGATCGTCTCCGTCGTGGGGGCCACACACTCGCCCCCCGGCTCCTTGGAGATCTCGAGGAGCTTCACCTCGTCGCCGGCCTCGGAGGCGAAGGCGTAGCCCACCCAGCCGAAGGACCCCTTGGCGCCCTCGATGCCCTGGATGATGATGTTGTCGTCACCCGACGACTGGTAGTCGGGCCGGGAGGTGGCTGCTTCATCCTCGCTGATCTTTCCGGCCTCGGCCCGGGCGGCGCCGGTCTTCTCCAGGGCGAGTTCGATGAAGCTGTCGTATGTTCCCGACTCCTCGCCGGGAGCGACCATGGTCAGGTCCTGGTTGGGGAAGGTCGTCTTCGAGCCCAGCTCCTTGGCCAGGGCCTGGGCGTCCGACCACTTCTTGAAGCCCTGGGACTCAGGCCCGGCGAGGGCGTAGAGGTCGGGGAAGCTGAGGCATTCGACGGCGGTGTTCTCGGGGCTGGTCATCACGGCCAGGCCGTCGATGCCCACCTTCAGTTCGATGAAGTCGATACCGTTCTTGGCGCAGGCGTCGGCCTCCGCCTTCTTGATGGCGCGAGAGGCGTCGGAGATGTCGGTCTCGCCGTTGCAGAACAGCACGAACCCGTCGCCCGTGCCGGGGCCGTCGACGTTGACATCGACTCCGGACTCCACGTCCGTGAAAAGTTCCGCAACCCGCACCGTCACGGGTTCCACGGTGGAAGAGCCCGAGACATTGACGGTCCCGGTCACCTCTTCGCCGCCCGCCGCCGTCTGGGTCTCTTCGGTGTTCCCCTCGTTGCCGCTGCCGGCCTCGGTGTCGTCGCCGCCGCCACAGGCCGCTCCGAGCAGCATCATGGACAAGACCAGGATGGTCCAGGTCGCAGGCTTTCGAACTCGCAAGGCGATGCCCTCCTTGGGCGGGGGTCTCTTCCTCTCGCACGGTACGGGTGCCGGGTTGCTTACGAAGAGTGCGATGGTGACGCGTAAGCAAACGGCATCGGAACAGTGGGTGGGAACGGGACGAATGGGACAAGTGCTGTGCAAGAATCCTGCGCCTGACTGAAGGGGAAATATGCGGTGACGACTTCGGAAACTGACAACCCGCCCCCGGAAGAGGTGTCCGCGCCCGAGGCGCCTCCCGCCCCGCCGCCCCGCCGGCGCCCTGCCGCCCCCAAGCCCGCAGCTGCACCGGAACCTGTCCCCGAACCGGACCCCGAGCCTGCCCCGGAACCCACCCCCGAGCCTGCCCCGGAACCCACCCCCGAACCTGCCCCGGAACCGGCCCCGGCGGAGCCGGAACCCGCCCCGGCGGAGCCGGAACCCGCCGCCGTTCCCAATGCGGGAAAGGCGAAGGGCAAAGCCAAGCAGGCCAAGAAGGCCAAGAAGGCCAAGGGGAAGAAAGGCAAGGGCGGCAAGGGCAAGCGCTGACCCCCGGTCCTGTCATGACCGGGAAGTGGCGGGCCGGAGAACGCTTCCCACCGGGTTCATCGAAGCGACACATCGAGTTCGTCGCAACGTCACCCGCGGTCTGGACAATCGGGAAGCCGCATCCTCCCCAGCCCATGAAAGGTGGCCACGTGGCCCCCACGACGAAAACCCTTTCCCGCAACGGTGGCAAGGGTTCCGGTGCCAACGGCACCAAGGGCGTCAACGACAACCCGGCCCGGGCCGAGGTCCTCGCCGCCGAGCGATCCCACATGACGCTCGTGTCGGGCGACCCGCCGATGTTCCGTCTCGAGATCAACCTCTACAGCTGGGAGCGGGGGGATTCGGAGATCGAGATCACGCTGCCCCACGGCGGGGAGCTCTCCGAGCTCCTGCAGTGGGCGCTGCCCGAGCAGCGGCTCGTGATCTGCGGCAACCTGCGGGCCCGGGTCCAAGAGGAGCTGGCCGAGGTTTTCGAGCTGCTCCAGGAGCCGCCGAAGTCAACGGCCTGAGGCCGTCCCGACGACCGGAAGCTCACAAAAGCGAGCAGACGTACCAAGTGTCACCGAGTTGTTACGTCCGGTTCAGATGGCGTCCACTTTGCGTCGCGTAGCGTAAGCCGGGTGCCGTCGTCGGAGGCAGCCCACACCCTCGACAGGGCGCGATCGGGTCAGGCCGTCGAGGCCCGGTCCCGGTATCTCGACGAGGACATCTCCTGGGTCGAGTCCGGGGCCCGGGTGCTGGCTCTGGCGGAAGACGAGGCCGCGGCCCCCCTCGAGCGGGTCCGCATGCTGGCCGTCGCGGCGCGGGGCCTCGACGAGATGTTCCAGTTGCGGGGCGCCCAGCGTCGCCTCGCGGTCTCGAGCGGCGGGCAGCAGCGGGCGGTGCGGCTCCGGGTGCAGGAGCTGTTGCAACGACAGAGCCGGGCCCTGCGCCGGCTCGCCCCGGTGCTGGCATCCCATGGCCTGTATCCGTGCGAGTGGGGGGCCCTGGGGAACAAGGACCGGGCCTACCTGGAGGATGTGTGCCGCCAGCGGGTCCTGCCGGCGTTGGCCCCGCTGGTCACCGAACCGGGCCGGCCGTCGCCGCCCCCGGCCGACCTGTCCCTCAACGTGGCCGTCCGCCTGCGGGACAAGGACGGCGGGTCCCGTTTCGGATCCGTGGAATTGCCCCCGGTCCTGCCCCGCTTCGTGAGCCTGCCCGACGGCCGTCCGGTGCCGCTGGAACAGCTCGTGGTGGCGAACCTCTCCTCGCTCTTCGCTCCCTACGAGGTGAGCGCCCACGTCCTCTTCCGGGTGACCCGCCAGGCGGGGCTCCCCACCGATCCGGCGGCTGAGGACCTCCTCACCGCCACCGAGCTCCAGCTCAATCGGGACCGGTCCGGCGCCGCCGTTCGCCTCGAGGTGGAGGCGTCGGCGCCCGAAGACCTGCTGGCCCGGCTGATGGGTGACCTGGACCTCTCCGAGCGCGACGTCTTCGTGGTTCACGGGATGCTCGGGCTGGCTGGGCTCCGCCAGCTGAGTGAGCTCGACCGTCCCGACCTGAAGGCTTCGCCGCCGCCCGCCCTCACCCCGGCCCGGTTGGCGCCGGCGGGAGGCGACCGCCCCGATCCCTTCGCCGTGGTGGAAAGCGGCGACCTGCTTGTCCACGCCCCGTACGACTCGCTGGCCAGGACGGTCGACGCCTTCGTGGCCCGGGCCGCCAACGACCCCGAGGTCCTGGCCGTGAAGCACACGCTGTACCGGCCGGCGCCCGACGGGACCGTTCTGCGCTCCCTGGCCCGGGCGGCGGAGCGTGGGGTTCACGTCGTGGTCCTCGTTGAGCTGGCCGCCCGCATGGGCGAGCGGGACAGTGCCGCCTGCGCCCGAACCCTGGAGCGCTCGGGGGCCCATGTCGTGTACGGGCTGGTGGGCATCCGCACCCACTGCCCCGTGGCGCTGGTGGTGGCCCAGCGGCCCGAGGGCGTCGTCCGCTACTCCATGGTCAGCACGATCACCCCTGATCCGTCGGCCCGGATCGAGGGCATGACCCTGCTCTCGGCCGACGGGGTGCTAGGTGCCGATCTGAGCGACGTCTTCAACTACCTGACCGGCTACAGCCGCCCGAGCCAGTTCCGCCGGCTCCTGGTGGCGCCGGTGTCGCTGCGGTCGGGGCTGCTGGCGCACATCCGGGAGCAGTCGGTGCTCGGCGGCCGCATCCGAATGAAGGTCAACCGCCTGGTGGACCACGAGATCATCGACGCCCTCTACGCCGCCTCGCAGCGGGGGGCGAAGGTGGATCTGGTCGTGGCCGGTGCCTGCTCCCTGCGCCCGGGGGTCAGGGACCTGTCGTCCGGCATCCGGGTGGTGGCTCCGGCCGGCTGGAACCGCGAGAGCTCGAAGATCTTCAGCTTCGGCGGTGAGGGTGGAACGGTCTACCTGTCGTCCGCCGACCTGGCCGTGCGCAACCTGGACCGGCAGGTCGACGTGGCCGTACCCATCTCCGATCCGGCCATCCGGCACCGGCTGGAGAGCACGCTCGAGGCCCACCTCGACATGCCGGGCTGGGAGCTCGGACCGGACGGCACCTGGCGCCAGGCCGGGGTGAGCGAGTGGCGGGGGATCGAGGCCCGTCTGGCGGCATTGGCCGCCGGGCGGCCATCATCATGACCTGATGAAGATCGAGCGCGAGGTGAAGCTGGCCGCCTGGGGCGGCTTCTCGCTTCCCGACCTCTTCGGGGTGGTCGAAGGCGTCAGCTCGCAGGCGATCCAGGAGCGGCGCCTGGATGCCGTCTACTACGACACCCGCGACCTGCGCCTGGCCCGGGCCGGTGTCAGCCTGCGCCACCGCGTGGGCGACGACCCGCCCTGGACCGTGAAGCTGCCCGAAGGTGACCGCGGACCCATCATGAACCGCCGCGAGATCACCTTCGCCGGGCCAGTGGAGGAGATCCCGCCCCAGGCGGCCGCCCTGGTCCGGGCCTACACCCGGGCGGCCCCCCTGGTGCCCATCGCCCGCCTGAAGACCCGCCGGACGGGCGTGGACCTCATCGTCGACGACGAGAAGGTGGCGGAGGTGGTCGACGACGAGGTGTCCGTGTACCACGGGCGCCGCCTCGCCTCCCGCTTCCGGGAGGTCGAGGTCGAGATCGAGGCCGAAGCCACGCCCGGGCTTCTGGCCGCGGTGGTCGGCCGGCTGCGCGCCGCGGGAGCGGGGGACGCCGACGGGATGGCCAAGGTGGCCCGGGCCCTGGGCCCCCGGGCGCAAGCTCCCCCCGATCACGCCCCGGTCGTCCTCGAGGCCCACGCCACCATCGGGGATGTCATCCGGGCCGCGCTCACCGCCGGCCTCAACCGCATGGTGGTCCATGACCCCGGGGTCCGCCTGGGCGACGATCCCGAGGACGTGCACCAGGCCCGGGTCGGGACCCGCCGGCTGCGCTCCGACCTGCGCACCTTCCGGGCCCTGCTCGACCCGGAGTGGGTGGGCCCGCTGCGGGAGGAGGCCGGCTGGTACGCCGGGTTCCTCGGGGTGGTGCGCGACGCCGAGGTGCTCATGGAACGCCTCGAAGGCCAGGCCGCCTCCCTGGCCAAGGAGGACGCCGCCGGGGTCGCCGCGCTGGTACGGCGCCTGGCCGACGACCGGGAGGCGGGCCGGGCCCGCCTGCTGGAGGCGATGAACTCCCCGCGCTACGCCGAGCTGCTCGAACGGCTCACGGTGGCGGCCGCCCATCCGGTGGCGGCGATCGACGCCGACCTGAGCGAGGATGCCCAGGACGTCCTGCCCAGGCTGGTGGGCCGGCCCTGGCGCCGCCTGCGCCGGGCGGTTCGGGCCCTGCCCGACGAGCCGCTGGACGAACAGCTCCATGCCGTGCGCATCCTGGCCAAGCACACCCGCTACGCCGGGGAGGCGGCCGCCCCGGCCATGGGCAAGCGGGCCAGTGCCTTCGCCCAGGCGGTGGCCGGGGTGCAGTCCGTGCTGGGTGACCACCAGGACGCCTGCGTCACCGAGGAGTGGCTGCGGGCCGCCGTCGCCTTGATCGACGGCCCGGCCGAGGCGGTCCTCGTCGGCCAGCTCATCGGCCTGCAGCGGGCCGAAGCCCACGACCGGCGGGCGGCCTGGCCGAAGGCGTGGAAGCGGGCCTCCGACCCCGACCTGCGCGACTGGGTCGACTGAGCGCACGCCCGGCGCGAAACCTGCAGTGTCGAGGGAGTGAACCGCCGGCGAACGGGGCACGGTAAGTGCATGCCCACAGAAGCTGATGTCGCCCTGCGCATCCTGGTGGCGGTCCTCCTGGGAGCCACGATCGGCCTCGAGCGGGAGCTCACCGGCCAGATGGCGGGCCTGCGGACCCATATCACGGTGGCGCTCGGCGCCGGCCTCTTCGGGTTGGTGTCGGCGTACAGCTTCACTGAGTTCATCACGGAGCGGGATGCCTCGACCTACCAGGTCGACGTCACCCGCATCGCCTCCAACGTGGTCACCGGAGTGGGGTTCCTGGCCGGCGGTGTCATCATCAAGCACGGCGCGTCCGTACGGGGGCTCACCACTGCCGCCAGCCTTTGGGTCACCGCCGCCGTGGGGCTGGCTGTCGGCCTGGGGAGCTACTTCATGGCGATCACCGCAACGGCCGCCCTCCTCATCACCCTGACCGCCCTCCGGGGACCCCGACGGTGGCTGCGGCGGTTCTCCATCGGCAAGGAGACGGTGGTCATCCAGCTCCGGGACGGCGCGGACACGGCCGGCGTGATCGGTGCCCTCCAGAACCTCGACGGACTCGATGTGAGCTCGCTGACGCTGCAGACCGGCAACGGCTCGGGGACCGTCGTCCACGCCGACGTCAAAGGCGTGAACCTCGAATCCCGCCTGGCCGTTCTGGCGGAACGTGACGACGTGATCGACGTCGACATCACCGGGTGACGATGGTGGAGTTCACCCGCCGTTCAAACGGATGTCGCGGTGGGGACAGCTACGCCCCGTAGCTTCGAGCCGAGAAGCGGATCGCGCCCACCGCGGGACTCGACCGGGGACGGGTCCAAGTGGTAGAAGGCTTTGACGTAAAGGCCCGGCGGAGCCGCGTGCGGTTGCGACTTCGGGCCCGGGGGAACTGTGAGCCGGTGTAGTGGGTCACCGCCTCCCCGAGATGGGTGACGCCAAGAACGACTGAGCAGTCACCTCCAAACGAGGGGGAGGGCTCGTGGCCTGGATCGGGGTCGACCTGGGAGGCACCAAGATCTATGCCGTCGCGCTCGACGGGGAGAAGGTGCTGGGCGAGGGCAAGCGCAAGACACCGACCCAGGGCGGACCTCTGGCGGTCGTGGACGCCATCGCCGCCGTCGTGGGCGACCTCCAGACGGACCAGAAGGTCGCCGGGATCGGCGTCGGCGCCCCCGGCGTGGTCGACCCGGCGGACGGCACGGTGCGCCAGGCGCCCAACCTCCCGGGATGGATGGAGCCCTTCGGGATGAGCGCGGCCCTGTCCGAGAGCCTCGACGGACTTTCCGTGGAGGTCGACAACGACGTCAACGTGGGCACCCTGGCCGAGCACCGCATGGGGGCGGGCCGGGGCGCGGAGAACCTGTTGGGCGTGTTCGTCGGAACCGGGGTGGGTGCCGGCCTCGTGCTCAACGGTGAGCTCCGGCGGGGCCCGTCGGGGGCCGCGGGCGAGATCGGCCACACCATCGTCCGGCGGGGTGGGCGCACCTGTGGCTGCGGCGGGAAGGGCCATCTGGAGGCCTACGCCGGCCGGGCGGTCATGGAGCGCCGGGCCCGGGAGCTGGAGGCCAAAGGTCGGGACACCGTCCTGGTGGAGCTGGCGCCCGCCCGGCGGATGACCTCGGGTGTGTTCGTGCGGGCCCTGGCCGCCGGGGATCCCATCGCCGTGGAGCTCATCGACGATGCCGTGGCCGCCCTGGGTGCGGCCGTCGCCTCGGCCGTGGCCCTGCTCGACCTGCCGTTGGTGATGATCGGCGGCGGGCTGGCCGACCGCATGGGTCCTGCGTTCGTCTCCCGGGTCGAGCAGGCGGTGAAGGGCGAGCTGTTTCCGAAGAACCCCTCCCTCCGGGTGGTGCCGGGGGAGCTGGGGGACCGGGGCGGAGCCATCGGCGCCGCTCTGATGGCGGCAGAAAGGGCGGAGCAGGCGTGACCAGCGGGTCCGAGAGCCCCAGTACCGTGATGGCGATGGCGATCACCCAGCCCGACCGGGGCGCCGACGGCTCCGAGGAGCAGGATGCGCCGACCGCCGTGCCCCGCTTCCTGGCCCGGGAGCTGTCGTGGCTCGACTTCAATGCCCGGGTGCTGGCCCTGGCCGAGGATGGCGACATCCCGTTGCTGGAGCGGGTGAAGTTCACCGCCATCTTCTCCCGCAACCTCGACGAGTTCTTCATGATCCGGGTGGCCGGCCTCACCGACCGGGCCGCCGCCGGATTGGGGGCGGCGGCCACCGAGGGCTTGATCCCGGCCGACGAGCTGAGCTCCATCCGGGATCTGACGGAGCACCTCCTCGCCCGCCAGATGGCGGTGTTCCGCCACGAACTGTGCCCGGCACTCACGGCGGCGGGCATCGAGCTGTGCGATTGGGACAACCTCGACGAGGACTGCCGCAAGGAGCTGTCCCAGTACTTCGACGACCAGATCTTCCCGGTGCTCACCCCGTTGTCGGTCGATCCCGGGCACCCGTTCCCCTATATCTCCAACCTCTCGCTCAGCCTGGCCGTCCAGGTCCACGACCGCGAACGAGGTGACACCCGTTTCGCCCGGGTGAAGGTCCCGCCCCTCCTGCCCCGCTTCGTCGTCACCAGCGGCGGGCGGTACGTGCCCCTCGAGCAGGTGATCGCCGCCCACCTCCCGGCGCTGTTCCCGGGCATGGAGATCGTCGCCAGCGCCCCCTTCCGGGTGACCCGCAACGCCGACCTGATGGTTACCGAGGGAGAGGCAGACGATCTCATCTCGGCGGTGGAGATGGAGCTGCGCCGCCGGCGCTTCGGCCACGCCGTGCGCCTCGAGATCGACGCCGCCATGTCCGAGGAGGTGCGTGACCTCCTGACCCGCGAGCTGGACCTCGACCCGGACCAGGTTTATCTCATCGACGGTCCCCTCGACCTGGAGAGCCTCTGGGCCCTGCACAAGCTCGACCGCCCCGACCTGAAGGACGTGCCGTGGAGTCCCGTGACTCCGCCCCGGCTGGTGGGCGTGGAGGCGGGGGCGGACATCTTCGCCATCCTGCGAGAGGGCGGTGAGATCCTCCACCATCCCTACGACTCCTTCGCCGACTCGGTGCAGGCGTTCATCCGCGGGGCCGCCGTCGACCCCGACGTGCTCGCCATCAAGCAGACCCTGTACCGGACCTCGGGGGACAGCCCCATCGTCAAGGCGCTCATCCGGGCGGCGGAGCACGGCAAGCAGGTGGCGGTGCTCATCGAGTTGACGGCCCGCTTCGACGAGGAGGCCAACATCGCCTGGGCCCGCAAGATGGAGGAAGCGGGCGTCCATGTCGTCTACGGCCTGATCGGCCTCAAGACCCACTCCAAGACGGCCCTGGTGGTCCGGTCCGAACCGGAGGGCATCCGGCGCTACTGCCACATCGGGACCGGCAACTACAACACCACCACCGCCCGCCTGTACGAGGACGTGGGGCTGCTGTCGGCCGACCCCGACCTCGGTGCCGACCTCGGCGACCTGTTCAACTTCCTCACCGGGTATTCCCGCCGGGGTGAGTACCGCAAGATCGCGGTGGCGCCCAATGGCCTCCGGGAGCGGGTCATCGCCCACATCGAGGAGGCGGCGGCGGAAGAGGGTGGTGGCCGCATCATCATGAAGATGAACAGCCTCGTCGACGAGGCGGTCATCGAAGCCCTGTATGCCTCCTCGGCCCAGGGCTGCGAGATCGACCTCATCGTGCGGGGGATCTGCCGGCTGCGGCCCGAGACTCCCGGGTTGTCGGACAACATCCGGGTGCGGTCGATCCTCGGCCGCTACCTGGAGCACTCCCGCATCTTCGCCTTCGGAACCGGGCGGCAGGCGCCCATCCGCTACATGTTCGGCTCCGCCGACATGATGCCCCGCAACCTGGACCGCCGGGTCGAGGTCATGACTCCGGTGGAGGAGCCGGCTCTCACCGCCCGCCTCCAGGAGATCCTCGACGTCAACCTGGCCGACAACAGCCAGGCCTGGGAGCTGGCCCGGGAGGGCAACTGGGTGCGGTGCACCGTCGCCGGCGAAGGCAGCCAGGCCCGCTTCCAGGCCCTGGCGCTGGAGCGGTCTGGTGCCGGTTCTCAAGCCACCGAGGCGTAGCCATTCCCGGGTCCTTGGGTTCGACGGTGGTCGCGAGGGTTCACCGGTCTCACCCTCCTGAGCGCCCCGCCGCTCCTCGCTCCGGTCGTAGCCGGCGCCGCCCGTGGAGCTCACGACCGGCTGGTGGCCGAGGACCCGGTCGAGGGGACGCCCGCCGTCCTCGACGGTGAGGTCCGCACCATCGCCCGTGCCGGCCGGCACGTCGTCGTCGGAGGGAGCTTCAGCCAGGTCCGGGAGTCCCGGACGGGCGGCGTCCTCGACCGGGCGGGCCTCTTCGCCTTCGATGCCGCCACCGGGAACGTCGTGCGCGGATGCCACGCGGTGGCGCAACCGCGGCCTGTTCCTGCCCTGAGGGCGAAACCCCTTCTCCGGTAACGGAGAGTGACCTGCCAGTAGCGGAGCGCGCGCGTGATTCGGACAAATGGGAAAAGCCGGCGCGCTCTCGTCCGAACCGGCAGGAAGGGGACAGGGCGATGAAGAAAGCGGCGGACGCCGCGTCGTACCGCAACGGGGCGGTGCCGGGCTCAGTTTGGTGGCGCGGTGCCTGGCGGGGAGGTGGCTGTGGGGGCAAAGGAACGTCGGGTCCTGGCCGGTCTGACCGGCTGCCTCCTTTTCGCCATGGGCCTGTTCGCCCAGGCCGCGCAATCCCGGCCCAAGGACGACCCGACCACGTCGACCACCCGGGACCGTCCGACGACGTCGACGAGTAAGGAGACGACGTCGACCACGCGGGACCGGGATAACGGTGGGGACCGTCCGACGACGTCGACGGGAAAGGAGACGACGTCGACGACGCGGGGCCGGGATAACGATGGGGGGCGTCCGACGACGTCGACGGGGAAGGAGACAACGTCGACCACGTGGGACCGGGACAACGGCGGGGGCCGTCTGACGACGACGACCGAGCGGAGGACGACGACCACGCGGAAGTCGACCACGACCACGCGGAAGTTGACGACCACCACGCGGAAGTCGACGACCACCACGCGGAAGTCGACCACCACCACGCGGGATGACGACCGTGACGATCGGGACGACGGCGATGACGACCGCAACGATCGCGACGACCGCGATGAACGTGATGACCGCAACGACCGCGAGGACCGCGATGAACGTGATGACCGCAACGACCGCGAGGACCGCGAGGACCGCGAGGACCGCGACGACAAGCCGACGCCGACCACCCGGCGCTCGGTCACCATCTCGACCGGCCCGACGACCACCACGTCCCGGCTCGCCGTCCCGAGCGGGGCGGGTCCGGTCACCCCAACCACCCGGGCTTCGAGTGCACTGCCCGGACCGCGGGGGCCGGTGCCCGGACTGGCCCGCCCTCCGGCCCAGGCCGCCATCCCCGAGATCGTCCGCCGGCTGACGGCACCGGCGGCGGCCGTAGCCCCCACCGTGCCTGGCCCGGTGCTGAGCCTTGATGTCCTGGCCGGGCTCGCACCCGAAGGCGCCGGGGAGGAAACCGCGGCGCCGCCCGATGCCGCCCCGCCCTTCGGACCACGGCGGCAGGCCCAGCCGGCGTCGAGCTCCGAGCTCGCCGCCGCCAGCTCCCGGGGGATGCCGCTCCCGTCTCCCTGGGCGCTGGCCGGCCTCCTGCTTGGCGCCGTGTTGTTGGCCGGCATCGCCTACGCCGTCTGGTGGCGGTGGTGGGCGACCTTCCCAGCCTGAGTGCCCGTCGCGCCGACGAGTCGCGGCTCAGGCGGTGAGCTCGACGGCGTGGTCCTGGAGCGCTCCGGCCCGGCGCAGGCCCCGGGTCCCGGTGGCGGCGAAGACCACGGCGAAGAGGGCGGAGCCGGTGAGCACGATCATCGGTCCCGATGGGATGTCGAGGTGGTAGCTCAGGTTCATCCCCACGAACCCGCACAGGGTTCCGATCACCGTGGCCAGGATCAGCATCCGGGCGAAGGAGTCGGTCAGCATGCGGGCCACGACGGCGGGAATGACGAGCGTGGCCGCCACCAATGTGACGCCGAGCACGGTCATGGTGGTGAGGATGGAGGCGGCCAGGCCGAGGGTGAGGAGGGCGTCCACCCGGGCGGTGGGCACGCCGGAGACCTCGGCCACCTCAGGGTCGAAGGTCGAGAAGAGGAGCGGCCGGTAGCAGAAGAAGACCAGGAGGGACACGGCGACGGTGACGGCGGCCAGGGCGAGGACGTCGGAGTCGCTGACGCCGAGGATCTGGCCGAAGAGCAGGGCGTCGGGACTCTTGCCGCCGCTGCCGAATTGCTTGATCAGGGCCACGCCGATGGCGAAGGAGGCGGTGGTGATCACGCCGATGGCGGCATCGGAGCCGATGGCCCGGCGCCGGCGGGTGACCCCGTTGATCATCATGGCCGAGGCGAAGCCCCAGGCCCCGGCGCCGAGGAAGAAGTTGACGCCGAGGAGGGCGCTGGCGGCGAAGCCGCCGAAGATGGCGTGGGACAGCCCGTGGCCGATGTAGCTCATGCCCTTGAGCACCACGTAGACGCCGATCAGGCCGCACAGGGCCCCCGACAGCGTGGCCACCATCAGGCCGTTGATGAAGAACTCGAACTCGAAGGGCCGCAGGAGCTGCTCCACGGTCTACGACCCCGTCCCGCGCCGGGGGATCGGCACCACGTTCCCCGGCTCGTAGCGGTCGACGACGATCGGCATCCCGGCGTGCTCGAGGACGTCCATGGGGGCGCCGTAGGTGCGCTCCAGGACCTCGGGGGTGAGGACGGTGGCCGGATCGCCGGCCGCCATCACCTCGGTGTTGAGGCACACCAGCTTGGGGAGGTGGGCGGCCACACCGTTCAGGTCGTGGGTGGTGAGCATCACGGCCAACCCGCGGGCGTTGAGCTCCTCGAGGAGGTGGAGCACCTCGTGGCGGGTGGCCACGTCGACGCCGGCCGTCGGCTCGTCCATCAACAGCAGCTCGGGCCGGCGGAGCAGGGCCCGGGCGATGAACACCCGTTGCTGCTGGCCGCCGGACAGCTGGCGGATGTGGCGTTCCTCGAGGTGACCGACCCCGAGCCGCTCGAGCACCCGGGCCACCTCGGCCCGCTCCTCCCGGCTCGACCAGGGCAGCCGGCGCCCGCCCCGGGCCATGAGGACGCACTCGCCCACGGTGACCGGGAAGTTCCAGTTCACCGTCTCGGTCTGGGGTACGTAGGCCACCCGCAGGTCACGGCGCCGGTGCACCGAGCCGGCGACGGGAACCACCGTGCCCATGACGGCGCGCAGCAGTGTGGTCTTCCCCGAACCCGACGGGCCGACCACCCCGACGAAGTCGGAGGGCCCGACGCTGACGTCGATGTTGACGAGGACGGGGTCGGGGTGGCGGTCGTAGGCGCACGTCACCCGGTCGAGCCGGACGAGCGCCTCGGTGCCGGCGGCCGGGCTCACTGCGGGTACACAGCCTTGTCGGGAGCGGCGTCCCGGACCGGGAAGGCCTCGAGCGCGGCCGGGTCTCCGCCGAGCGCGTCCACCATCGTGACGTAGTCGAAGCGCATCAGGCCGACCCACGAGTGCTGGTCGTCGCCCGGCTCGCCGGGCAGGTCGTCGTCACGCAGCACGTCCACGTAACGCACGCCGGCCTCCTTGCCGATCTGCTCGAGCACCGGACTGGGGAAGACCTCCGACCCGAAGATGGCGGGGACCTTCTCCGCCTTCACCTGATCGATGAGG
Organism: Acidimicrobiia bacterium; assembly: GCA_050743445.1. Lineage (GTDB taxonomy): Bacteria > Actinomycetota > Acidimicrobiia > IMCC26256 > BP-133 > CAWBJP01. The sequence continues at coordinate 750 of JBOGFO010000768.1, read as the reverse complement.
GCGGCCACCTCCTTGGGGCTCGGCTCCTCGAAGTTCTCCACCTGGATGGCGCCGATGACGGTCCAGTCGTAGGTCTTGGCGAAGTAGGCGTAGGCGTCGTGGTAGGTGAGCAGCTTGCGCTGCTCACGGGGAAGGGTGTCGAACGAGGTCCGCATGGCCTTGTCGAACTCATCGATCAGGACGGAGAAGGCATCGTAGTTGCGCTGGTAGGTGGCGGCGTTGGCCTCGTCCCTGGCCGAGAGCTCCCGCCGGATGATGTCGGCGTAGCGCCGGGCGTAGGTGGGGTCGGTCCACAGGTGGGGGTTGGGCTTGCCCTCCTCCTTGGGGAAGGAGAAGTCGTAGACCCACTCCGACTCGGGGAGCACCTCGGTGCCGAGCTCGACGATCTTGGCGCCGTCCTTCAGGTTGGCGCCGGCCAGCTCCTTGGTCGGCTCCTCCAGCACGAGCCCGTTGATGAAGATCAGGTCGGCCTCGGAGAGGAGCTCGGCCACGTTCGGCGCCGGTTCGAAGGTGTGGGAGTTGGTCCCCTCCGGCACCACTCCCTCGATGTCGGCCAGGTCGCCGGCCACGTTGGCGGCGATGCTGGTGATGGGGGCGACGGTGGTGACGACCTTGAGCCGTGCGCCGGTCGTCGACGCCGCCGGCGCGGACGTGGAGGCCCCGTTGTCGGCCGCCTGGCCATCGTCGCCGCCGTCACCACCGCAGGCGGCCGTCGCCGCCACGACGGCGACCAGCACGATCACCCACAAC
>JBOGFO010000767.1:0-4582 GCA_050743445.1 Acidimicrobiia bacterium | reverse complement strand
CGGCGGCATAGGTGGCGGCCCCCAGGGGGACCCCGACGGCCACGACGGCCGCGTCGGGGGTGGTGTCGGGAAGGGCGGCGACCACCAGGCCGACCACCGCGGCCATGACGGCGGCGGCGACAAGGGGCCGCACCAGGGCGGAGCCCGGTCCACCCAACCGACCCCCGGTGCGCCGGCCGAGGGCGGCCACGGCGGCCATGGCCGCCACGCCGTAGGCGCAGGCGTAGGCCAGGGCCAGGCCGGGCACGTCGAGCCAGCGGGACAGGACGAGGGCGAGGACGATGTTGACGCCGTTCTCCATGGCGTTGAGCAGGAACGGGGTGCGGGTGTCCTCGAGGGCGTAGAAGCCCCGCAGGGCATAGAGGTACAGCGAGAAGGGCACCAGCCCGATGGCGAAGGCGGCCAGGCAGTCGGCGGTGAGCTGGGCCGAGGCGCCCGACAGGGCCCCCCGCTCCAGGAGGAACCCCACCACCGGGCGGGACAGCACGAGGTAGCCGGCCGCGGCCGGGAGGATGGCCAGCACCATGAGCCGGACCCCGAGGTCGAAGCGAGCCCGGAAGGCCGCAAGATCACCCCGCACGGCCGCTCCGGCCAGGTCGGGGGCGATGGTGGTCATGAGGGAGACGGCCACCAGGCCGTGGGGGAGCTGGAAGAAGACGAACGCACCCTGATAGGAGGAGACCCCGCCGGCGAATCCGTTGGCCAGGACCAGCACCACCCACAGGGCCAGCTGGTTGGAGGCGACGTACCCGGCCGTCCAGCCGGAGAGCGCCACGACCTTGCGCACGGCCGGGTGGCGCCAGGAGAACACGGGCCGTAACCGGACGCCGGTCCGCCGCAGGGCCGGGAGCAGGGCGAGGGCCATGGCCGCGATACCGGCGGTGGTCCCCAGGCCGAGGAGGACGATCAGGCCGGTGTCGTCCCGCACCTGGTCGAGCGTGGGCGTGCCGTCCAGCAGCGCGGGCAGGCTCAGGAACACGGCTGTGACGATCAGGTTGTTGAGGATGGGGACGAAGGCCGGGGCGGCGAAGCGCCGGTGGGCGTGCAGCAGCGCCGAGGCCATCGCCACGAGCCCGTAGAAGAACATCTGGGGCATGAACAGGCGGAGCAGCGCGGCCGCCACCTCCTGTTGAGCCTCGGCTGTCGCGCCCTCCACCCGCAGGGTGTAGAGCCGCACGATGGCGGGAGCGGCGAGGATCCCGACGACCGTCAGGACGATCAGCACGACGGCGGCCACCGTCACCACCGCCGAGGTGGCCTCGTCGTCGTCGCGGTCCCGGTGGCCGACGAAGACGGGCACCAGCGTGGCCGAGAGCACCCCGCCCAGGAGCAGCTCGTAGACGATGTTGGGCGTGGTGTTGGCCAGGTTGTAGGTGTCGGTCAGCCGGGTGAAGCCGATGGCGTAGGCCAGCGCGGCCAGGCGGAGGAAGCCGGTGAGCCGGGACAGCGCCGTCCCGAGCGCCACCGGGGCACTCGACCGGACGACCCCGACCCTGCCCGTCCCTTCGGTGGTGCTCACTCCGCCGGAGGCTCGGCCACCCGCCGCCGGGGGCGGCGCCGCGATCGTCGCAGGTTGTTGCCCCACCACACGAGGAGGAAGACGCCGGCGCCGGCCGTGAGCGTGGCCCCCACTCCGCTGACGACGGTGGACCGGATGGTGAGCTCGCTGTGGTTGACGACCAGGTCGCCGTCGGGCGAGGTGACGGTGATGGTCAGCGGGAAGGCGCCCGGAGCCCGGGTCTCGACGGCGAAGCGTTCCGTCGTGTTCTGGGGCGGCAGGGTCACCAGGCGCTCGTTGCCGTCGGGAAAGACCAGCTGGTCGCTCTCCAGGCGCACCAGCACCCGCAGGGGCCGGTCGTTGGCGTTCAGGAGGGAGATCGGAATGGTGGCCCGCCGGGCGGTGAGGGTGACCCGCTGCCCGTCCGGTCCCTTCACCCGGCCGGTGACCGCCGCCATCACCTCCTCGGCGCCGTCCAGGTAGGCGCCCGGCGACGGCCGTCCGCCCGGGAGGTCGGCAGCCTGGCTGAGCAGGATGTTCCGGTCGACGTCGCGGCTGGGCGACTGGTCCGCACCGACGACCTCGGCGAAGGCGGTGAGCTGGCGGCGGAGCCGGGCGATCTGCTCCGGATCGGGTCCCTCCTGGGCCACGGGGCCGGGGGGCGCCGGGTTCCTCAGCAGGGGGCCGCTCTCGACGAACTCGGGGGCCACATCGGCGAAGAAGCCGTCCAGCGTCCGGGGTGAAACCGCGGGGTGCGACCGGATCCCGCTCAGCACCGCCTCGAGCAGGCTGGCCGGCGGGTTCCACCCGGAGGGGGTGACGACGACCACGCCGCGCTGCTCCCGGGGTGCTTCGAAGGCCACCAGGCTGACGGCGGCGAGGAAGCGGGCGGCCCGCAGCGCCGGTGGGGCGTCGCCTTCGAGGAGCGCGGCCAGTCCGGGATCGGACACGGCGGCGGCGAACGACCCGCTCCGGTGGGGAATGGCGAACGGTCGCCCGGGGGTGAGGCGCTGGGGGACCGGGGCCAGCGCTTCGGGTGGCACCACCACCCGCTCCACGCCGTACTGGCGCAGCCGGGTCAGTGCCGCGGTGTCCAGGGCGCGGGCCAGGATCGTTCCGCCCGCGTCCCCGCCCAGGACCTGGGTGAGCACCTCCCGGCCCCGCATGAACTGCCGCTCGACCTCCGGGCCGAGATCGGCGGCCAGGAGGTTGGGCAGGTGCACGGGGACGTAGGGAGCGTCGAGCACCTGGCGGCTCGAAAGCGCGGCCGACGCCCGCAGCCCGGTGGGATCGTCGGCTCCGCCCTGGCTCCCGCCCACCCCTTCGGACCAGGCTTCGAGCGTCTCGGGAGTGGCGGACACCGTGAGGGGAACGTCGGGGGCGCCGGCCAGGGCGTCGGCCATCCGGCGGAGGCGACCGCCCGGTTCGAGCGCCGAGCGGGCCGCGCCCCGGATCGTGCTACCCGGGAGGCGGACGGGCGTGGCGTCGAAGCGCCACACCCAGGCCAGCGTGAGGGGAACGAGACCGGGGGCCACGACCACCAACGGGGTGACGAACCGGTCGAGCGCCGGCCCGCCCGGGCGGCGCAGCTCGATGGTGAGGGGATAGACGCCGGTCCTCCCGGGCACGATCCGGGTGGCGTCGGGCACCGAACCCGGCCCCTGGACACCCACGGCGAGCAGGAGATCGCCGTCGACGTCGGGCGGCAGAGAGGCGGCGGGGACGGTGAGGCGGCCCTCGGCCACCCCCAGGCGTTCCCCGGCCATCGCCGGGGTGAAGGCCGACCGCGACGTGACCGGCCGGTGGACGGTGACGTCGATGTCGAGCCCTTCCAACGGTCCCCGCAGGCGCAGCTCCAGCACGGCGGTGCTGTCGGGCGAGACCCAGGGAGGCTGGTGAACGAGCGCCGCGGTGGTCTCGGCCACCGCCACCTGGCTCCCGGCGGGGGCGGGGACGGCGAGCAGGAAGGCGAGCAGGAGCGGGAGGAGGACGGTCCGGTGTCTCACAGTCCCCTGGCCAGGACCGACAAGCCGTCGGGCAGGAGCTGGAATCCGCATGCCTTGTAGAGCCCGTGGGCGGTGTCGTTCGTCCGCTGGGTGTTGACCATGACCTTGTTGGCGCCCCGGCGGCGGGCCCAGACGAGCGCGTCGACGACCAGGGCCCGCCCCAACCCCTGGTTCCGGTTGGCGGGATGGACGGCCAGGCGCTGGATGTAGCCCGTGTTGCCGCCCCGGCCCGTGATGGCGTAGCCGGTGAGCTCCCCTCGCCCCGCCACCCGGAAGCGGACGTAGGGCGTGGCCGCCAGTGCCTCTTCCAGCCCGCCCTCATGCAGGCGCCAGAAGGGCGGGAAGGCCAGGACGTCCATCTCGATCACCGCCCGCCGGTCGCGGCGCCGGGCCCGACGCGACCCCCGGGGCGCACGGAGTGCCCGGGGCAGGCCGGACAGGTCGTGGGTCAGGAGGTCGAGCTCCTCGTGCAGGTCGAAGCCGGCGGCCAGGAAACCGGGGCATTCGACCGCCGTCAGCGCGCTGGTGACGACCGACTGGTATCCCTGCTGGCGCAACCAATCCAGGCAGTCCTCGACGAACCCCGCCGACAGGGGGCGCGTGGCGGTCGGAGCGAGGTGGGCCACCTCGCCGTCCCCGCGCCAGGTGGCCAGACGGGCCCGCTCGCCGAGTCGCTCGATGGTCTGGGCGCTCACCCCCGGAAGCGTACCGGCCGGACCCCGACGCACCCTGGCGGTCTACCCTGGCAATGTTTTCTGGCTCTTCGCCGGGCGGCCCACCGCGGCGTCGGCGAGGGCCCCTGCCCCACTTCCCACGCCACTATCGTGGCGCCATGCTGCTGGTGGCCACGGATCCCGCCTTCGCCGACCACGACACCGGGCGCGGCCACCCTGAGCGGGTCCAGCGCCTGGCGGCGGCCGTCGCCGGCGTCAGCGCCGCCGGCCTCGGCGACGCCGTCGTCGAACTCGAACCCCGCGAGGCGACCCTCGACGAGCTCGCCCTCGTCCACCCGGTCGAGTACCTGGATGCCCTCGAGCGCTTCTGCGCCGACGGCGGCGGCTCCCTCGACCCCGACACC
>JBOGFO010000766.1:0-3023 GCA_050743445.1 Acidimicrobiia bacterium | reverse complement strand
GTGGAGGGTGACGGCCACCTCACCCTTGCGCTCCACATGGAGTCCGGGCAGCCCCGCCTCGGCTTCCCGGGCGGCGTCCGCCACCGCCGCCGCCCACTCCCGGGCTTCGGGCAGGACCGCCACCTCTCCCGCCTCGAGCCGTTCGAGGCCGTACTGCCCCACAACCATGAGCCGGGTGGTTCCGGGCAGGTGCCGGCGCAGGAAGTCGACCGGCCGGCCGCTGACCACCGCCACCTTCCCCAGCCTGTCCGCCAGCTCCTCCAGCGCCTCGACGGCTCCGGGCAGGGGACGGGCCTGGGCGGGGTCCTCGACGATCGGGGCCAACGTCCCGTCGAAGTCGACGATCACCACCGAGCGCCCGGGCGCTTCGACGAGGGGGCGGAGCGGGTCGATGGCGCGCTTAGGGCAGGTACGGCCGGGGATCGCGGGGCTTGGCGTCGATCCGCACCTCGAAGTGGAGGTGGTTGCCCGTCGAATGGCCGGTCGTACCCACGTAACCGACCACCTCACCCTGTTTCACGATCTGGCCTTCGGCCACCGCCATGCGGGACTGGTGGGCGTAGAGGGTCACCACCGAGTCGCCGTGGTCGACAGCCACCAGCTGGCCGTAGCCGCCCAGCCAGTCGGCGTAGAGGACCTCGCCCTCCTTCACGGCCACGATGCCGCGTCCGGCGGGGGCGGCGATGTCGATCCCGGTGTGCATCCGGCCCCAGCGGGGCCCGTAGCCCGAGGTGATCACGCCCTCCACCGGCCAGATGAACCCGGAGGCGGACACGCCGGTGCCCGTCCGCTGGCCGAGGAAGGGGGACCGGCCCCGGGCCGCCCGGGCGCGGGCGGCGGCCGCCAGCCGCTCCGTGATGAGGGCCTCGAGCCGGGCCTGCTCGGCGGCCAGGGCGTCGGCCTCGGCCTGGAGGGTCTGGATCCGGCCCTGGAGGGCGTCGTGGGTCTTCTCCTGCTCCCGCTTCAGGGCGGCCACGGCCCCGACGGCCGCCTCGGCGTCACCCGCCCGTTCCTCGGCCCGGTTGCGGGTGAGGGTGAGGGCCAGCTCCTCGCGGGCCAGGGCGCTCTGGGCGTCGGTCAGCTCGGCCAGGACGTCGCCGTCCTGGTTGGAGACCCGGTGGACGAGCTCGTTGGCCCGGGCGGCGTCGCTGAAGTCCTGGGGGAGCGAGAAGAGCTCACCGGCCAGGTTGAGCTGGTCCAACGGACGGCCCGAGCCGCCCATGTAGGCCACCACCGCCCGGCGGTTGAACACCGTCTTGCGCTGCGTCAGGCGAGCCCGGGTCGCTTCCACCTCGGCGCTGATGCGCTCCGCCGCCGCGGCCGCCTCCTCCGAATCGGTCCGGGCGGCTTCGGCTTCGGATCGCCGGTCGGCGAGGTCCGATTCGATCTGACCCAGGCGGCGGGTCAGCTGGGCCTCGGAGGCGTGGGCCAGGTCGAGCTCCTTGCGCACCTGGCCCTGGCGGCGCTGGGCCGCATCCCGCTTGCGCTCGAGCTCGCCGCCCTGGGCCGGCGGGACGGCCGCGATCAGGGTGGCGGCGGCACATACCCACACTGCCAGCGCCTGGCGACGACGAAGGGAACCGAAGGGGGAAGTGAAGATGGGGTCGATGTTGGCACGCCCCATCCCGGGAGTCGCGGATACCCGGCGGCCCGGCTCAGCCCGAGCCGATGACCACCACGCAATCGGCTTCCTCGGGTAGGAGGGCACCGGGATCGGCCACCTCGGCCGGCAGCCCCGTGGCCGACACCAGGGCGGCGGCTTCCCGCTCGAGCCCGGCCCGGCACCCCACCGTCGACTGGCCCCGGGCGGGAGCGTCACCCGGCTCGAGCGTCTGGTAGCCGACGACTCCGAGGCGGCCGGCCATATCCCGGGCCGCGCCCTGGCGACCGGCACCGTTCAGCACCAGCACCCGGACCTCGGCGGCGGCCCGGGGGCCGGCCGTGGTCGTGGTCGTGCTCGAGGAGGCGGACAGGGGGGCTTCCTCGCTGGCCGGCGCCCGGCCCGCCGACCGGCGGTCGGGGGTCGGTTCGTCGCTGTACTGGAGCAGGACGATCCCGATGGCCACGGCCACGGCGACGAGGCCGGTGCCGCGGGCGGCGGCACCGAGGAGCGATCGGGAGAAGGACCCGGCGGCCCGAGGACGCCGCCCGACACCCGGGTCACTGTCGGGTTCCTCCGGGGGGAGGCTCACCTCGACTCGGAGCCGCCGTACTGGCTGTCGAAGCGGGCCCGCCGCCGCCGGTCCCGCCGCCGCCGGAGCCGCTTCACGACCAGCGGGTCGTAGGCGGCCACACCGGGCTCGTCGAGGACGTCGTTGAGGATCTGGTAGTAGCGCGAAGCCGTCAGGCCGAATCGCTCGCGAATCGCGTCGGCCTTCGTCCCGGGCAGTGCCCGCCAGATGCGCTCAAAGTCGAGAATGTCCCGACTGCGCTCAGACAACTCCATCAAGTTTCTGATCCTCTGCGCCGGATCCCACAAGGTCAAGCACCACGGAGCGTGTTGAGTTCACCACCGCTTACGCAGCAAGCCGTCCGACCACGATCCGCAGTTGGCGGCACTGAGTGCCGCACGGCACCGGGTGGCACGGAGTCCCCGACCCGGTCGGGTTGCGACTCGGACATTCGGGACAAAAGGACCACCAATCATTTTTGTCCTAATTCGGCTCATTTCATTTACTCAAATAGGGCCGAATCGGGATATTACGGATGGATTGCGGTCCGACGGAGGAGGGGCCGGCGGCTCCAGGGGATGGGCGGCGCAGGCCAGAGAAGCAGAGCCCGAGGTGGGATTCGAACCCACGGCCTGACGCTTACAAGGCGCCTGCTCTGACCGCCTGAGCTACTCGGGCCTGGCCCGAGCGTAGATGAGCGCGGGTGGCGCTCCTGGGGCTAGGCGGCGCCCTCGGCGGCGGCCCGCTCGGCCAGGTGCATGTCCAGCTTGCGCTTGATGCGCTGGAGGGCGTTGTCGATCGACTTCACGTGGCGGCCCAGCACGCCGGCGATCTCCTGGTACGACTTGCCCT
>JBOGFO010000765.1:0-1529 GCA_050743445.1 Acidimicrobiia bacterium | reverse complement strand
GGCGAGCTGGTCGAGCATCTTCTTGGCCGCGGCGTTGGGCGCGGTGGGATCGGAAAGCTGCCCCGAGGGGTCGAAGAGCTCGGGGAAGTTGTGGAAGCTCACCGTGTCCCGGACGGTGACGGCGTGGAGCTCGGCGAAGACCTGCCGGAGCTGCTCGACGGCCCGCAGGCCGCCGGACATGCCGCCGTAGGACACGAAGCCGACCGGCTTGGCCGCCCAGGGCTGCTTGGCCAGGTCGATGGCCTGCTTGAGGCCGGCCGGGTAGCCGTGGTTGTACTCCGGGGTCACCACCACGAAGGCGTCGGCCCGGTCGAGCCGGTCCACATAGGCCTGGACCGTACCGACCCGCTCCTGCGGGTACACGGCGGGCAGGTCGGTGTCGGCCAGGTCGATCACGTCGAGCTCGAGGTCGCTCCGCTGGGCGGCCTGTTCGGTGAACCAGCGGGCGACGGTGGGGCCGAAGCGGCCCTCCCGGATGCTGCCGATGATGATGGCGACTCGGATGGGGTGGGGGCGGTACATCACGGCTCGATCCTCCCTGTTCTGACTGGACGACGGCACGGTACAACTTCAAGTTCACTTGAAGTCAAGCTATTCCCTGTTAGCCTCCTGAGGCCATGGAGGAGGAGCTCACGATCGGCGCCATGAGCGAGCGGACCGGCGTCGCCTCCTCCGCGCTGCGCTTCTACGAGGCCGAAGGCCTCATCCACGCCAGCCGGTCCTATGGCGGACAGCGCCGCTACGCCCGGGAGACGATCCGCCGGGTCTCCTTCATCCGGGTCGCCCAGCAGGTGGGGCTGTCGCTGGAGGAGATCAGCGAAGCGTTGGCCTCTCTTCCCCAGAACCGCACGCCGACCAAGCGGGACTGGGAGCGCCTGTCCAGGGCCTGGCGGCCCCGGATCGACGCCCAGATCGCCATCCTCGAGCGCCTCCGGGAGCGGCTCACGGGCTGCATCGGCTGCGGGTGCCTGTCGCTGCGGATCTGCAAGCTGCTCAACCCCGACGACGAGATGGGCGAGCGGGGCCCCGGACCGCAGTACATCCTCGGCGACCGCTGACGTTCAATCACCTCTGGTCGGAATCGACCGGCACCACCCGGTCGAGCAGGGCCCCCTGGCCCACGACGAGGGTGGCGAGGTCGGGGTGCCCGAGCGGCAACCAGAAGCAGCAGAAGGCCGTGGGCGGCTGGAGCCCGTCGTGGAGCTCGTGGTGGGTCCATTCCTCGGGCACCCGCCCGGTGGTGGCGAGCTGGAAGACGTGGCGGTCCTGGATCTCCTCCCGGATGGGCGAGATGTCGTAGGTCGCCCGGCCGAGGAAGGCGGTGACGACCAGGCCGTCGAGGCCCGTCTCCTCCCCCGCCTCTCGGAGGGCGGCGTCCCGGGGGTCCTCGCCGGGCCGGATGGTTCCGGTCGGGACCTGGAGGCCGGCCTCGGGGTGATCCCGGTGCCGGAAGACGAGCACCCGGCCCCGGTCGATGACGTAACAGACGACCTTGCCGACGGTGACCTTCGGGAGGACGCGTTCGAGTT
>JBOGFO010000764.1:0-5246 GCA_050743445.1 Acidimicrobiia bacterium | reverse complement strand
GCGCTCGCCGGGCCCGGCAGGGCGGGCGCTCAGACGGGAGTTCCGTCGGGGCCCGCTAGCGGCTGCGCCACCAGCCGCTCAGGCGATGAGCCGCCGGCGCTCGGGAAGGGGCTGCGCCTCGGCGATGCGGTCGTGGCGGGGGCAGTGCTCGCCCAGGGGAACCCAGCAGGGACGGGATGTGGGGTCGGCCGGGTTGGAGCGGCGGCACCGGCGCATCCACAGCGCCTGGGGCTTGAGGAGGCGGGGCTCGAGCAGGATGGCGAGCAGGACGGCGGCGGGGAGGACGACCCCCCAGACGAACCCGACGATCACGAGAGCGGAACCGAACATGGGCATGGCTGACGCACTCCTTTGGTCGCTCAGGGGCAGCGTTTGGCGGGGTCCGGGGGCGGTGTCAGTGCCGGATCAGCCGGCCTCGCTTCGGGTTGCGGCTCCCGGCCCGAGCCACACATCCATAAGAACGGACGAAGGCGCCCGTGATGATGCGAAATGCCCGAATTCTTCCTTGTAGTGGAAGCGGGCGATCGGGCGGTCGAGCTCGCCTAGTGGGTGTGGATCTCGAGGATGTCGCCGTCTTCGACCAGGGAGTTGCGGCCCACCTGGAGGCCTTCGATGTCGCCCCGCCACAGCCGGGCCCAGCGCAGGCTCTCGACGAGGTCCTTGTGGATGAGGGTGGCGACGTCCTCCACGGTCTGGCCGAGGCGGACGGTGAAGGGGCGGGAGAGGTCGGGGGGCTGGCCGGGGATCTTGGTGTAGACCCGCACCACGCCGAGGTGCTCGAAGAGGTAGGCGCCGACGGCGTCGAGGCCGGCGCCGGTCTCGGCCGAGACGGTCACCGACGGGTAGCTGCGGCCGGTCAGCTCGGCGAAGGCGGCCAGCTCCTCGTCGTAGTGGTCGACCTGGTCGGCCTTGGTGGCCACCAGCAGGGTGGGCAGCCGGAGGGCGAAGGGGTCCTCGTCCTCGTCGCCGTCGCCGTCGGTGAACACGACAGGGGGCGGCTCGGCGCCGGGCGGAGGCCACTCGGCGGTGAGGTGGACCCGCCGGGCCACCAGCAGGTCGTGGAGCTCGAGGACCTGTTCGACACAGTCGGGATTGCAGAGGTCGACGACGAGCAGGGCGGCGTCGGCGGGCTGGAGCGCGTTGGCCAGCCACGGCACCGGATGCTCCGACGACACCGGCGGCAGATCGACGAGCTGGATGAACACGTCGTGGTGGGGGAGCATCCCCGGCTGAGGTGCCAGGGTGGTGAAGGAATAAGGGCCGACGGCGGCGTGGGAGCCGGTCAGGCGGGCGTGCAGCGCCGACTTCCCCGAGTTGGGCGGGCCCAGCAGCGCCACCTGGCCGACGCCCTCGGGATGGACCACGTGGGCCGGACCGGTGCGGGCGCCGCCCTTGCGGGGGCCGGCCAGCTCCTCGGTCAGGTCCTTGATGCGCGACTTGATGTCGGCCTGGAGATGCTCCGTCCCCTTGTGCTTGGGGATGGTCCGGAGCATCTCCCGCAGCCCGGCCAGCCGGTCCTCAGGCGTGCGGGCGGAGCGGAACTCGGCTTCGGCCTTCTTGTATTCCGGCGAGACGTTGGTCGGCATCGGCGCTCTCCACTGCCCACGTTACGCCGCCCGGCGGCGTTGCCTGCTCAGGCGGTGTCGTCGCCGGCGCCGCCTGGGAGGACGCTGTCGTCGGCCTCGGCGTCCCCCTCCGACCCCTCGGCGGGGCGGCGGGGCGTGGCGGGAGCGCCGGGGTCCACCAGCTGGCGGGGGTTCATGCCGAAGAGCCGGCCCATCTCGAGCGCCAGGCCCTTCTCCGTGTCGTCACGTGGCCGCAGGGCGGAGGAACCCCGCGGGGGCTCCGGCGGCTGCTGCCGGGCGGCTGCCCTGTCGGTCTCCGGCGGGCGCTGCCGGCTGGCGTCGTCGGGCGGGGCCAGTTCGTCGAGCCCGGCCATCATGTCCCCGTCGTCGAAGGCGGGAAGCTCGTCCGGCTCCTCGGTTTCCCGCTCCTCATCGGCAGCCATCTCGAACTTCTCCTTTTCTGTGCCGGTCACCCGACGAGGGCGTAGACGGTGGTGGCGTGGGCGGCAATAACGCCGTCGGCGGTCATGGTGATGTCGGCGAAGGCCATGGTGCGCCCCAGTTTGGTGAGCCGGGCCGTCACCAGCACGTCCTTGCCGGTCACCGCCCGCTGGAACGTGGCCGACAGCTGGACGGTGGTCATGGGCACGAACCCGCCCCGGGCCGAGGAGATGGCGATGACCGTCGCCGTGTCGGCCGCGGCCATGAGCGCCTGGCCCGACATGGCCCCGCCCTCCCGGGCCAGCCGGTCCGACCACGGCAGGCGCAGGGTGGCGTGGTCGTCGCCCACCGCCTCGACGGTGAGGCCGAGGTCCTGGACCCAGGGGGCGAAGTTGTCCTTCAGGATGGCGTCGCCATCGGCGGGTTCGATGGGCACGGCCACATATTGCACGCTGGTGGGGTGAGCGTGGCGTCCCGGTCCCGTGGCCCGGTCGAGGTGTTCCTGCCCCAGACCTACGAGGCGGCGGTGCCCTACGGCCTCTTCGCCGGGCTGCGCCGCACCACCCCGGTGTGCTGGATCGACGAGCCGGCCGTCGGCCCCTGGCCGGCCGGGCCCGGCTACTGGGCCGTCTTCTCCCACGCCGCCGTCAAGCACGTGCTGCGCACCCCCGAGTTGTTCTCCTCCCACCTGGGCGGCACCCAGATCCGGGACCCCGACGCCGCCGCCGACCTGGAGTTCGCCCGGGCGATGATGCTCAACCACGACCCGCCGTCGCATTCCCGGCTGCGCCGGATCGTCGCCACCGCCTTCACCCCCAAGGCGGTCCGGGCCCTGGAGGAGACGATCGAGGCCCGGGCCGAGGAGCTGATCGCCGGCGTCGCCGGCCGGGGCGTGGCCGACTTCGCCGAGCTCGTCGCCGACCTGCCGGTGTGGACCCTGGCCCAGATCATGGGCGTACCCGACACCGATCGGAGGCTGCTCTTCGACTGGGCCAGCCGGGTCATCGGCTACCAGGACGCCGACTACGCCGGGCTCAGCACCGCCGCCGCCGAGGCCTTGAGCCCGATGGGCCGCCGGGCCCTCGCCGCCCGTCCGGCGTCGATGACGCACGCCGACGGCCGTCCGCTCAACCCCCGCTCCCGGGCCGCCCTGGCCGACATGTTCGCCTACGCCCACGCCCTGGCCGGCGAGCGTCCCGGCGGGATCGTCGGCCGGCTGCTCGACGGCGGCCTGACCGGGGCGGAGTTCGAGAACATGTTCTTCCTCTTCGCCGTGGCCGGGAACGAGACGCTGCGCAACGGCATCCCCGGCGGCCTGCTGTGCCTGCTCGAGCATCCCGACCAGTTCTCGTTGCTGCGGGACCGTCCCGACCTCCTCGACCCGGCGGTGGAGGAGATGCTGCGGTTCTGGCCGCCGGTCATGGACTTCCGTCGCACCGCAACCCGGGACGTCACCCTCGAAGGGCAGGAGATCCGGGCGGGGGAGAAGGTCGTCGTCTACCACGCCTCCGCCAACCGGGACGAGGCGGTGTTCACCGACCCCGACCGCTTCGACATCACCCGCAGCCCCAACGACCACGTCAGCTTCGGCTACGGCCCCCACTTCTGCCTCGGCGCCCATCTGACCCGGACGCAGATGCGGGCCGTGTTCCGGCACGTGCTGGCTCGATTCGACGACGTGCGCTTGGCCGGCGAGCCCATCCGGCTCAGCTCCAACTTCCAGAACGGCCTCAAGCACCTGCCCGTCTGCTGGGCCCCCGTCTCGCGTTAGCCAAGCCCGGGTGCCAGCCGGGTTTCGTTAACGCGGAACGGGGGGGTGGGGGCTAGAAGTCGCCGCCGCCACCGAAATCGCCGCCGCCGAAGTCGCCACCGCCACCCCAGTCACCGCCGCCGTCGCCGCCGTCGCCGCCATCTCCGCCGCCCCAGTCGCCGCCGCCGGGGTCGGAGAAGCCGCTGCCGTGGTCGTCGAACATGAGGTCGGCCAGGAACAGGCCGCCGAGGATGCCGCCGAAGGTGGGCATCATCGCCCCACCGCGGTCCCAGCCCGCTCCTTCCCAGTAAGGGACGGACCGGCTGCCACGGCGGGTGCGGCGGACGTCGGGCGTTGCGCCCTCGGCCAGCTGGGCGGCGCAGGCCGCGCAGGCGGGCACACCGGCGGAGTTGCCCCGGGGCGTGGTCACCTCCACGGCGTCGACCGCCTTGCCGTGGCTCGGGTCGAAGGCGCACAGCCCGTCGAGGAGCGGGGCGTCGGGGGCGGGCGCCGGTTTGCCCTCCAGGGCCGCCCGGGCCCTCGATGCGGCCCGGAGGCCCTTCTCCAGCAGGAGTCGGATGGCGGACAGGTCGTCCTCGCCCTGGGCCCGGCGCAGCTTCTCCCGGGCGGAGAGCTGGGCCTGGGCGGCCACGTCCCACGGGTCGTAGGCGGCGGTGGCCCGATCGGTGCCGTCGCCGGCGGAGATCTCCTGCCACAGGACGTCGATCTGGGTGGCCAGGGCGTCGACCAGCGGCTCCAGGCCGGCCCGGCGCTCGTCGAAACGCTCCTGCAGGCGGCGCTTGGCCCGTCGCAGGGCGTACACGCCGACGCCGACTCCGCCGCCGATGATGAGGACGCCGGCCACCAGCCCACCGCTCCCGCCGCCGTCGCTGCCGGTGTCCTCCACCGCCGAGCCCTCGCCGGGCGCCGCCTGCTCGACAGGAAGCTCGGCCGGCTCGGCCAGCCGGTCGGCCAGGATCACCATCCCCCCGACCGGGTCGGCGGCGAGCTCGGAGCGGACGTCGGCGAAGGTGTCGTTGAGGACGGCGTCGGGGACCGCGGTCGAGGCCAGGCCCAGGCTGCGGGGGGAGAGGAACAGGACGATCAGGTTGCCGTCGAAGGCGGCAGCTCGGCGCAGCTCCTGCGCGTAGGCGACCGGGGTGGTGTCCGGCGGCCGGGTGGCGACGACCACGAACTTGGTCGGCGTCCCTTCGGTCTGCAGCCGGGCGGCGGCCTCCTCCAGCCGAGCCTGGTCCTCGGCGGGCAGCGACGCCTGCGCCTCCACCACCACGTCGGCCCCGGTCACCTCTTCGGCGCTCACCTCGGCCCGCAGGACGGGCGACGGCGGCGCGGCCCCGGCGGGGGCCGGTGCGACGGCGAGGGTCAGGAGGAGGGCGACGATCAGCCCTCCGGCCCCCGGGGTTCCCCGTCGGCGTTCCATCTCGCGCGATCGTGCCACGGACGGGGAGGGGACGCCGCCGATATTTCGC
>JBOGFO010000763.1:0-1979 GCA_050743445.1 Acidimicrobiia bacterium | reverse complement strand
TCCTGGCCCTCGTCTCCATCGCCTTCGCCCTGGCCATCGGCCGCATCGGCTGGCGCTACATGCGTTCATCCGTCGGCCGCCATCGGCCCGACGAAAGAACGCATGTATGACGGCTCGGCGCCTTACGCCCGCCGGGCCGAACGGCGCCGCCACGCCCCGACGGCGGCCACCACCACGAAGGCGGCCAGCACGGCGCCGAGACGGGTCTCGCCCGTGTCGGTGACGAAGCGGGCGACCTCGTCGGAGGCCCGCTCCACGACGGCGACCGGACCGGCGGGCACGTCGTAGCCGTCGAGGAGCCGGATCGAGTACCAGCCGTAGTAGGCGACGTAGAGCCCGGCCACCACCATGAGGGCGCCCGAGACCCGGTGGACGTAGGGCAGGACGCGGCGGAGCCGCGCCACCATGGAGCGCTTGGCCAGGCCGAGGGCCAGGGTGAGGCTCATGAGCACGGCCGACATGCCGGCCACGAAGGCGCCGAAGACGGCGAGGCCCCCGGCCAGGTTCCCCTCCCGGAACGTCCCGGTGACGGCGGCCAGGAACGGCCCGAGGCCGCAGGACAGCGAGATGGTGGCGTAGGACACGCCGAAGAGCACCATGGAGGCCAGCCCCTGGTCGGAGCCGCCCCGGTGCAGCTTGGGGAGGCGCAGGTTCACCTCTCGTCCCAGGAGGTAGGCCACGCCGAGGGGAACCAGCACCCCGAGGCCCACCACCACTGTCACGTACGGGGTGGCGTCCTTGAAGGTCGACGAGAGGTGGCTGACGATCAGGCCGGCGGTGCCGAAGACGGCGACGAAGCCGAGCGACACGGCGCCGCCCACCGCCAGCGACCGGCCCACGCCCACCCCCGCCGGCCCCGCCGAGCTCGCCGATCCCGACGGCGACCCCAGGAAGAACGACATGTAGGCCGGGAGCATGGCGAAGCCGCACGGGTTGAAGGCGGCCAGCAGGCCGGCGGCGAACCCCAGCGCGAGGGGGGCGTCGAACACCAGCGGATTGTCGCGCCGGGCTCGGGTAGGGTCCCCGTCATGAGAACACGCGCCCGACTCCCCGGCGTGGTCCTCGCCGCCGCCCTCCTGGCCGGAGCCTGCGCCGGTGACGGGGACAATGGAACCCCCGCCGCCCAGGACACCGCGCCGGCCGGCGAGGACACGACCCCGGCCCCGCAGGACACCACACCCGCCGCCCCCGGCACCGGTGAAGCTGCGCTACCGGCGGTAATGGTCCAGGACGTGGCCGGCGGGGCGTCGGTGAGCATCCGGGACGCGGTCGCCCTCGAAAAACCAACGCTGGTGTGGTTCTGGGCGCCACATTGAACGGTCTGCAACCGGGAAGCCCCCGGGCTCGGGCAGTTTGCCCGGGACAACGCAGGCGAGATCGAAGTGGTGGGGTTCGGGACTCAGGACACCTTTGGCGACGCGGAGGACTTCGTGGCCCGTCACGACGTCCCGTTCAAGATGCTGTGGGATTCCGGGTTCGAATCGTGGGAGGCGTTCGGGATCTCCCGGCAACCGGCCGCGGTGCTCCTCGCCCCCGACGGTACCGAGCTGGACCGCTGGCAGGGTGAGCTGAGCGAGTCGGACCAGGCCCGAGCCCTGGAGCTGGCCCGCCAGGCCTGAACCCTCCCCTTCCTTCGGCTTAGTCCAGCCCGGCGAACGCCGCCGTGAGCAGGTCGTCCTGTTCGGCGTCGTGGATGGTCTGGGTGCCGCTGGCCGGGCTGCCGCTCTCGTCCCGGCCCACGTAGCGGACGACGGCGCCCTCGCCCAGCAGCCGGCGGAGCCGGCCCCGCACGAACCGCCACGCCCCCATGTTCTCCGGCTCCTCCTGGGCCCAGACCAGCTCCGCACCCGGGTGGACGTCGATCAGCTTCCGCAGCGCCTCGCCCGGGAACGGGTAGAGCTGCTCCAGGCGGATGACGGCCGCCGGGGCACCGATCTTGTCCCGGCGCTCCAGCAGCTCGTGGGCCACCTTGCCGGTGC
>JBOGFO010000762.1:0-6284 GCA_050743445.1 Acidimicrobiia bacterium | reverse complement strand
ATCCAGAACACCGCATCCCACTTGCGGTCGATGTACCGGTACTCCTTATGGACCAGCGCCTTCAGCCGCTCGAACTGCTGTTGCTGTTCAAGCTTCTCGGTGTCTGTCGACATTTCGCTTTCTGCCTCCATCGACCGCGTTCAGTGAACGCAACCGCACGGCGCAGCGAGGGCGGGGCCTCACAGGACGAGGTCCCCTCAATCCACGTGCCCCCCCTGGACGTGGCTATGTCAGGGTTCGACACCCCCCGGATACCGCCGAAGCACTATCCGGGAGGTGTCGCTACACAAGGTCTAAGCGACGGCTTCCTTGCCTTCGGCTTCAACCGCGTCGAGCTCCGCCTCGATACCCAACAGGCGGATGATCGTCTCGGCCCACAGGGCGAAGATCCCCGCTGCCAGCCAGCCGTAGAACACAAACGGCCAGTGGAATGGAACGGCGAAGATCTCCTCCGTGATCCAGAGGCTGTGGCCCCACTCGTTCATCGCCACCTGGGCCATTTCTGTCACAGATGCGGAGATGAGCAGGAAGAAGGACCACGGGAAACCGTTCTCGGCGCCGTACACCTTGGGCAGCCAGTAACGGCCGTACAGGTAGGTGCCGACGGTCAGGGTGATCCCGATGGGGAAATACAAGAAGAACATCGGGATGTGGGAAGGCGTGAGCGCCGTGTCGCGGACTGCCGTCTGGTGCCACGAGCCGTCCAGGTTCGGCCAGAAGCTGGCCATGATGGTGAGCTCGACCGAGATCGTGCTGATCAGACCCCAGAACTTGGCGATCCGACGCACCTCGACCTCGTGCGGCACTTCGACGTCCACAATCTGGCGGCCCTTCCTGATCAGGTAGGTCCACCACCACAGCGTGGCGACGGTGGCAGCGAGAACCTCGGCGTAGAACAGGGCGCGGTACGTCCTGTTGAAAGCCGCGCTGGAGGCGTCGATGCCAATCGTCCACGCGTTGCCGTGCATCCAGATGCGGAGTGCGGCCGCAATGGCGATGAAGCTGAGCGGGCCGACGAACGTCAGGGTGTGACCACCCCGCCAGTCAATCGGTCCATGCCCGGGCTTCGACGCCGGAGCAGCCGTACGGGCCTGTGCTACTTGAACCATGACCCCCCCTTGTCAACCTTCTGACGATTGGGTCGGAATACATCCTACGCGCTAGGTCGCCCGGGCGCTTGGAATGTCCCGACACAACCAGTCACACTCCAGCACAATCCTCCTCCCGTCCCGGGTCAAGGAAAAATATGGCAGAAATGGTGGGCATTCCGCGATATGACGAATCCCGGGGACTTGGCGACGGGACCGAGGGCCAGGAGAAGCAGCAGGCCACCGAAGGGCGGACGGGCCTTCTAGGATGGGCTGATGAGCCGGGCGGGGTCGTTCGGGGGGCACGGCCAGGCACTGGGTGAGCTGTTGCGCCAGGCGACGCGGATGTACCTCGACCTCCTCGGGGTCCTGCTGCCCCCCTTCATCGTCATCTTCATCGCGCTGCGCGAGCTGCTGCTCGTGGTGATCGCGGTGGAGGACGCCAAGCCGTTAGCCCTGTTGGCGGTCGGCACCCTCGTGCAGGCGTTGATCCCGGCGTTCGTGGGCAGCCTCCTGGTCGCTGCCGCCATCCCGGTGCTGGCCGGTCAGGCCCGGGGGCTGGGGGAGGCATGGGCCGGCCTGGCCGACCGGCGCACCGACATCTTCCGCGCCGCGCGGTATTCGAGCGGCCTGGCCCTCTTCGCCACCGTCACGCTCGGGCCGGTCGGCATCATCGTCCAGCCCGTGCTGCTCGGGCCGCCGTTGCTCATCCACGAGATCGTGATCAGGAAGCACGGCGTCAAGCGGGCGTGGGAACGGGTCAAGGAGATGATGGCCGCCGACTCCCGCCAACTCGTGTACATCCTGGCCATCCCCGCGGTGATCGGAGTCATCCTCACGATCTTCCTGCGGGCCTTCGGGGTGCTCTCGGGCGATATCCCGGGGGTGGCCCGTGGCCTGCTCTACTTCGCCGTTCAGGGGGCACTCATCGGCGCCGCCATCCCCTTCGTGACCGCGGTGGGAATGCTCCTGTACGAAGAGATGGCCTCGTCGCTCGGTGGCGACGAGGCCGGTTGAACCATGAGATCCGTGCCGACGCTCCCGAGGCGCCCACTCCCGCGGTCGCCTCGAGAACTCCCTAGGTGTTGGGGTTGTCGAGAATCTTCTGGATCACGACGATGGTCACGATGGTCATGACGGCGATGATGACCGCAAACGCCACGCTATTCATGCGAGCCTCCGACCCCCTCGTCATTTGCCACCCGGAGACATCCTGCCACACAGGCGTATGGCGCAGGCGGGATGGAGTGAGGCTGGATCAAACAAGCTCCCGCCGTCCAGGGAAATTCTGGAAGAGACGCCCGAACGTCGCGGCGACGGCGGAAAAGACCACGGTCCCCAACCGGTTCCGAGCGAGAACCCCAGGAGGAACGGGATGAGCTGGCTGCAGGGTTTCAGGGACGACCGCGATCGGGCGACGCTCGAACGGGTGATGGAACGGGGCGTCTTCGCCGGCCTGGTGGCGAGCGCATCCATGGGGTTCATCGCCATGATGGCCTCGGCCACCTACCAGAGTCGCGGCTTCTTCACCCCGATGTACCACGCCGCCTTCGTCATCGACGAGGACACCATGGCCAGCTCCATCGCCAAGGCGGGTGCCGGCGAACCCTTCTACTTCTTCCGGGAGACGTTCATCTTCGGTCTCATCGCCTACGTCATCCTGGGCGGGATCTTCGGCATCGCCTTCGCCGCCGCTGCGAAGTGGCTGCAGCTCCAGGGAAACCGCGCCATCGTGGCCGGTCTCGCCTACGGCCTGGCCATCATGGTGGTGATGAGCTTCGCCGTCCTGCCGGCGGTGGCCAACGCCATCGGAGCGGGCGACCCGATCTCCCGGATGGGCGCCGAGGTCGGCTGGCCCACGTTCATCATGCAGTTCGCAATCTACGGGCTGATCTTGGGATCATGGGTGTACATACGGCCCGAAGACATCGGGGTCCCCAACCCACGCCACACCGCCGGACCGGCGGTTCCATCCTGACTAGGCTTGGACTATGGAGCGCACCAGCTTACGAGAGATCCATTGGCCGGAGCTTCTGCTCGCGGGGTTCATGGCACTCTTCCTCTTGTTCGTCATGGTTCGATCATCCACGACGAGCTGCCACCACTGGAAGCAACGGATCACCGAGGTCGGTGGGGCGTTCCTGGCCGCGGCCGGCGAAGAGGAGTACCCCCAGCCGGAGACAGGCGTTCCAGAAGAGCGGACGGCGCTTCGCAACGCCGCCCGCAACATCCTGGACGCTCGTCCGACGGGGTGCCTCTGAGCCCCACGGGCTGAGGATTCTGTCTTAGGGAATGAGGATGCCCCGGCCGTTGAGCCGGCCGGCGTAGAGGTCCTCGATCGCGGTGTTGATGTCCTCGAGCTTGTAGGTCTGGGTGTGCAGCTTGACCTTCCCCCGGGCCGCGAGGGCCATCAGCTCGACGAGGTCCATGTAGTTGCCCACCAGGTTGCCGACCACGTTGATCTCGCGGATGACGAAGTCCCAGTTGGGGATCTCCACCCGCTCGCCGTAGCCGACCACGTAGTAGGTGCCGCCCTGGCGCAACAGGCCGGGCACCTGGGCCGGGACGCCCCGCTCGCCGACGAAGTCGAGCACCGCCTCGGCCCCCAGGCCACCGGTCAGCTCCATGACCCGGTCGGTCAGGCCGTCGCCGGCCTCGATGACGTGGTCGGCGCCGACCTCCTCGGCCAGCTTGCGGGCGCCCTCGTTGACATCGGCGGCGATGATCTCGATGCCGCACAGGGACCGCAGGCACTGGATGCCGATGTGACCGAGCCCGCCCACGCCGATCACGACGCACTTGGTGTTGGCCGGCAGAGCCTTGGCCACCTTCTTGGCCGCCCGCATGGCCGTGATACCGGCGTCGGCCAGGGCCGCGACATCCTTCGGCTCGAGGCCCGGTGCGAGCTTGATCAGGGCCCGTTCGCTGGTCTTCAGGTACTCGGCGAAGCCCCCGTTGGTGGACAGCCCGGGGAACTCGCCGGCGTCGCAGTACATGTCCTCGCCCCGCCGGCAGCCGTGGCACACGCCACAGCTCTCCAGGGGGTGGACGATGACGGCATCGCCGACTGCCACGTTCTTGACGTTGGAGCCGACCTCGTGCACCCAACCGGCGTTCTCGTGACCCAGCGTGTAGGGCAGCTGGAGGTCCGGGAACGTCTCGGCCAGGATGCCCTCGACGATGTGGAGGTCGGTGCGGCACAGCCCGGCCCCACCGATCCGCACGATGACATCGTTCGGCCCCTCGATGTTCGGCTCGGGAACGTCGTCGATCTGAAGCTGGTCGTGGTCGTAGCTGTGTAGGCGAGCCGCCTTCACGCCGTCACCTCCTGGGTGGGGGTCCCGTACCTGACGGCCAGCAGGCCGCGGCAGAAGCTTGCGTTTCCTTCGATGCTCACACCCACCATGCGGGCGAAGAGCATGAACCGGTCGAGTTCCGCCTCCGAGACCGGAATCCCTTCGGCGGTGACGAGGAACGGCGCCTCGGGGGAGGTGTCGAGGCCGAGCCTCGTCCTCCGGTCGAGGTAGCGCTCCATGTCGGGGCTGTCGGGAAGGTCGGCGAGCCGCAGGCGCGTCACGTCGCCGGGTGTGGCGCCCGCCTGGAGGAAGGACCGGTAGATCCCCTCCTGGCGGGCGATGAACGCCTTGGACTCGAAGCGCGCCCGCAGCCCGGCCAGACCGTTGCCGGCGGTGTCGTCGGGAAAGACCTCGTCGAAACCCTTGCCCTCGGCGAGACCCTCGTTGATCTCGTCCGAGAGCTGGTTGTCGACGAGAGTCACCTGCACGCGGCCCACGCCCGGGAGCGCTTCCACCGCCTCCTTGGCGTCCGACGCCATGATGAAGGCGAAGTTGGGGGCGCAGTGGTACGTGGGCAGCTGCAGGACGACGTTGACGGAGTCCCCCTCGATCCCGATGGACTGAACGAAGCCGAGGTCGGTCAACGGCTCGTCGAGCTCGGGATCCCTGACGGTGGAGAGGGCGCCGTGGACGTGGCTGGAGTCGATCAAGCGGTCACGCTCGCCGACTTCATCACCTCCGCCGGGACCTGGAGGTCGTAGAGCCCGGCCAGGTTGAGACCGAGGATCTTGCGCTTGATCTCGGGCGTCAGCTCGCCGTACTCGGAAACCATGTCCTCCGGCATCTGGAAGTCGACGAACTGCTCGATGAGCCACTTCGGGTGCCACAGGGCGTAGTCGCTGGCAAAGGTCAGCTTGTCGGGGCCGACCCAGAACAGGAGCTCGCCGAGCCACTTGGCGAACTGGCGGGGCCGCGTGTGGATGAAGGGCAGCACGACCGCCAGGCCACCCCAGACGTTGGTCTCCTGCACGGCGATCCAGCAGAAATCCTCCAGGCGGGGCAGGTTGCAGTGCTCGATGATGAAGGTCAGGTCGGGGAAGGCGGTCGCCGCTTCGTCGATGTCGTCGACCTCGAACGAGTCCTTGTTCAGCGGCCAGATGGTCGGGCCCTTGTGGACGTGCACGACGTTGATGCCGAGCTCCTGGCACTTCTCCAGGTAGCGCATCGACCACGGGTCCCGGATGTCCCAACCCTTCGAGTTGCCCCGCCACTCGGCCGTGTAGAGCTTGCAGCCCTTGATGTTCCAGCGGGTCGCCTTCTCCTCCAGGACCTCAAGGCCCGCCTCCCCGTCGCGGGGGTCCCAGGCGGTGTTGAGTACGAACTTGTCCGGATACTTCTCCTTGAGGATGGCGTCACGTGCCGTCGGGTTGAAGCCCTCGTGGTAGAAGTCATAGAGGTAGGTCGGCAAGAAGACTCCGACGTCGACGTAGCCATCCTCGAAGAGGTCCTTCATCAGATCCTCTTCGCTGTAACTGCAGTACTTCTCGAACGGCCACACGTATTCCTCAGGGCTCAGGGCACTGTGGTAGCCGTAGAAGCACCTGATCCAGCCCTCGCCGTACTTGTTCTTCCAGTTCTCGGGACTGGCATCCCACCAGTGGATGTGGCCATCAACGATGAAATACTTCTCGCCGTTCTTCTCGTACATCCCTACCCCCCTGAAGTCGGGCCCGTATCGTCGGCCATTCCGTCTTTCCACAACCCGGGAGGCGTTCATTGGCTCCCGGTCATACACGCGAAAGCTAGGGCTTTCCGTATTCCCCCCACAGCCCGGTCGAGCGCCGGGGGTGAAACACGCTCGGCTCCTAGAGATGGAACCTATGACCGGCATGGACTGAGC
>JBOGFO010000761.1:0-3009 GCA_050743445.1 Acidimicrobiia bacterium | reverse complement strand
GCGGGGGCGTCCGGGGCCGGGTGCGACGCCGGCGCAGCGCCGGCGGACGGCTCGGCCGGGCCGCCTCCCGGAGGCGGGCTTCGAGGTCGTCGAGGATCTCGGCGCCGGGGACCAGGCCGGCCAGCGGAGGCAGCTTGTCGAGGGACTCGATGCCCAGCCGCTCCAGGAACAGGCGGGTGGTGCCGTAGCGCACCGGATGGCCGGGGCCGTCCTCCCGGCCCAGCTCCTCGATGTAGCCCCGGTCGAGGAGGCTGCGCACCACCCCGTCGACGTCGACCCCGCGGACGGCCGAGAGCTGGGATCGGGTCACCGGCTGCTTGTAGGCGATGACGGCCAGGGTCTCGAGGGCGGCCGAGGAGAGCCGGCTGTGGCGCCCTTCGAGCAGGTAGCGCTCCACGTAGGCGGCGAGCTCGGGATGGGTCTGGAAGCGATAGCCCCCGGCCACCTTGGTCAGGGTGAAGCCCCGCCCGGCGAACTCGGCGCTGAGGAGGGCGCACAGCCCCTCGACCTCGGCCACCGGCAGCTCGACCAGCTGGGCCAGCATCTGGGCCTCCACCGGCTCGGTGGCGGCCATCAGCACGGCTTCGATGGCCCGGCGGGCCTCGTCGTTCACTGGTCGACCTCGTTGGGGACACCCCAGGCCCCGGGCTCTTCTCCGACATCCCGGAGGTCGGGTTCGTCGTCGTAGTCGTCCAGGAAGGCGATTTCCTCCCCGCCCTCCTCGGGGGCCCGCGACCGGACCACCAGCGCGCCGAAGTTCTCCAGCTGCTCGATCTCCACCAGGCCCTGCTTGTAGAGCTCGAGGACGGCCAGGAAGCGGACGATGACCTCGATGCGGTCGGGCTCGTCGTCCATCAGGTCGTCGAAGGACAGCTGCTGGCAGTGGCTGAGGGCGCCCACCACCCGGTCGATGGCATCGCTGACCGTCGCCCGGATGGGGGTGACGTGGTAGAGGTCGACGACCGGGCGGGGCGCCAGCGCCCGCAGCAGGGCGGCCCGCAGGGCGTCGGGGCTCACCGATTCCAGGGGGTCGATGTCGACCGAGGCCAGGGGCTCCTCGGGCCCGGCCCGGCGGGGAACGCAGCGGTCGGCCAGCCCGATGAGGGCGGCCAGCGCACCGGCCGCGCCCTTGAAGGTCACCCCCTGGAGCATGCGGGCCAGGAGGAGGTCCCGGTCCGCGGGGGCACCCAGCTCCACGTCGCCGCCGTCGTCGTCGTCACCGGCCAGGAGGAACCGGGTCTTGAGCTCGACGAGCGTGGAGGCCAGGACGAGGAACTCGGTGCTCTGCTCCAGGTCGGCGCCGGGCGCGCCGGCCACCTCGGCCAGATAGCCGGTGACCAGGGCAGCCAGGCAGATCTCGAAGATGTCGAGCTCCGACCGGGACACCATCTGGGTCAGGAGCTCGAGGTCGCCCTCAAAGACGGGCGTGCGCACCTCGTAGGGCATATCAGGCCGAAGGCTAGACGACCCGGCTACTAGCCTCGGGGCAATGTCCATGGCTCTTCGCCTGGCGGCTCATCGCGGCGTCGGCGGGGGCCCCTGCCCCACCTCCCGCCGCCACTAACGTGGCGGGCATGCCGCGCATCTTCTCCGGAATCCAACCGACGGGCGAGGCTCACCTCGGTAACTTCCTCGGCGCGGTGCGCAACTGGGTGGCCTACCAGGACGGCTACGACGCCATCTACTGCGTGGTCGACCTCCACGCCATGACCGTCGACCACGAGGCCGCGGGCTTCCCCGACCGGACGATGGGGAAGGCCACCGAGCTCCTGGCCGCCGGGCTCGATCCCGAGCGCTGCCTGCTCTTCATCCAGAGCCACGTGCCCGAGCACACCGAGCTGGCCTGGGTCCTGAACTGCGTGGCCACCGTGGGCGAGCTGCGGCGCATGACCCAGTTCAAGGACAAGGCCGACAAGGGCGGCGGGCAGGAGTCGGTCAGCGCCGGCCTGTTCGACTACCCGGTCCTCATGGCCGCCGACATCGCCCTCTACGACGCCGACCTGGTGCCGGTGGGCGACGACCAGCGCCAGCATCTGGAGCTCACCCGCGACGTGGTGGGCCGCTTCAACCACCGCTTCGGCGACACGCTGGTCGTGCCCGAGGCGGCCATCCCCAAGGCGGGCGCCCGGGTCATGGACCTCCAGAACCCCACCGACAAGATGTCGAAATCGGAGAGCTCACCCATGGGCTCGGTGCTCATGGTCGACCCGGCCGAGGTGGTGGCCAAGAAGATCCGCTCGGCCGTCACCGACTCGGGCCGGGACGTGCGCTACGACCGGGAGGAGAAGCCGGGCGTCTCCAACCTCCTCGACATCCTCTCCGCCGTCACCGGCCGGTCCGTCGCCGACCTGGAGACGGAGTACGGCTCCGCCGGCTACGGAACGTTCAAGGGGGCGGTGGCCGATGCGGTGGTGGAGATGCTCGCTCCCGTCCGGGAACGTTACGAGGCCCTGATCGCCGACCCAGGTGAGGTTGCCGCCAGCCTGGCCCGGGGCGCCGAGAAGGCGGAGGCGATCGCCGGACCGGTGATGGAGCGGGTCCGCCGGGCCGTCGGCCTTCTCCCCCGCTGACCCAACCGGCGTTCCTTACCGGCATCTGTCGCCCGTCAAGAACGCCAGAAGCCTGGGTTTGCCCTGATCAGGGGCAAAAAAAACTGGCCCCTTTCGGGGCCAGGGACTTCGACGACCGGTGGGCGGAGCCGCTCGCCGCTCGTCTCCGCCCCCCCGATCGTTAACGCAGTGGCAGCAGGGTAACCGTGCCTCCGGTGGCGGCGGAGGCTTGGGGAGATGCGCCGAGCGACGCTGCCCCTCGGCCTGAGCCCGGTAGCGGAACCGGGTTCGGGTCGGTGAGGCGGCAGTGGCGCCGTCGCTCGACGCGAAGCATGCGGGAGTGGAACAAGGAGCAGGAGATGAGATGCGACCGGCGCGTCTGCTGGTGGTCTCCGATCCTGCCTCGGATATCACCTGTCCGGTTCACGAGACTCACTATGACAACCGCACCTGACAGAGC
>JBOGFO010000760.1:0-6192 GCA_050743445.1 Acidimicrobiia bacterium | reverse complement strand
CCGGGGAGTGGCAGGTGGTGCGGGCCCGCAACGTCCTGCTCGCGACGGGCGGGGCCGGGCAGCTCTACTCGGTGACGACCAACCCGCCCGAGGCCACGGGAGACGGGATGGCGATGGCGCTGCGGGCTCATGTGCCGGTGGCCGACGTCGAGTTCATGCAGTTCCACCCGACGGCCCTCCACGACTCGGGGATGCCCCGCCCCCTGCTGTCGGAGGCGCTGCGAGGAGAGGGGGCCGTGCTCCGCGACGAGGCCGGCGTCGCCTTCATGGCCGGCGAGCACCCCCTCGGCGATCTCGCCCCCCGGGACGTGGTGGCCCGGGCGATCGCCGTCCGGCTGGCCGGGCGGAACCTCGACCACCTCTGGCTCGACGCCACCGGCATCGCCGGGTTCCCCGCCCGCTTCCCCACCATCTGGGGCGCCTGCCAGGCGGCCGGCCTGGACCCGACGCGGGACTGGCTGCCCGTCGCCCCCGCCGCCCACTACCTCTGTGGCGGTGTCGTCACCGACCTCGACGGGGCGAGCTCCCTCCCCGGCCTGTGGGCCTGCGGCGAGGTGGCCTGCACCGGCGTCCACGGGGCCAACCGCCTCGCCTCCAACTCGCTCCTGGAAGGGCTGGTCTTCGGCCACCGGGTGACGGCGGCCGTCGTCGCCGGCAAGGACGGCCCGGAGCAGACCGGCGCCCTGCGCGGCGTCCCCGCCTTCGTGCCGCCCCCTGATCCCAACCGGCGTTCCTCACCGGCATCCCCCGCCGGTCAGGAACGCCGGAATGAGGCGGCGGGGCTCCGGGAGCGGCTGCAACGGATCATGACCCTCCACGCCGGGGTGCGCCGGGACGCCGCCGGCCTGGCCGCCGCCGCCCGGGAGCTGGCCGCCATCGAAGGCGACGCCGCCGATCCCGAGCTGCAGAACCTGGTCGCCGTGGGCCGGGCCCTGGTCGTCGCCGCCGAAGCCCGGGAGGAGTCCCGGGGCGCCCACCACCGCCTCGACTTCCCCGATCCCGGCCCGGTCCCGGAGCGGATCGTCCACCTGGGCCGCCACGAGCGGATGCGGGTTCCGGCCGAAGTGGCCGTCCCGGTGTCGCCCCGATGAGCCCGGGGTTCGGGGTGTCCCCGAGATGACCGGCGACTTCGACCCGCCCGTCAGCGCCGTCGTGGACGCCGTCCGCCGGGCGCTGGCCGAGGACCTCGGCAACCTGGGTGACCTCACGTCGGTGGCGATCATCCCGGCCGACGTCGACGGCCACGGGGTCTTCGTGGCCCGGGCGCCCGGCGTGCTGGCCGGAACGGCCGCCGCCACCGAGGTCTACGACTACCTGGACCCGGGCGTGACGATCGACTGGCAGGCGGCGGACGGCGACGACCTCTCCGCCGGCCAGGTGATCGCCGCCCTCAACGGGCCGTTCCGGTCCCTCCTGACCGGCGAGCGGTCCGCCCTCAACTTCCTCGGTCACCTCTCCGGGGTGGCCACCCTCACCCGGGCCTACGTCACTGCCGCCGGCGACCGGACGGCCATCCGCGACACCCGCAAGACCACCCCGGGCCTGCGGGCCCTGGAGAAGGCGGCGGTCCGGGCGGGCGGGGGCGTCAACCACCGGGGGAGCCTCTCCGACGCCGTCCTCATCAAGGACAACCACCTCCGCTGGTGCGCCATCCCCGACGCCGTGGCCCGCGCCCGCAAGCGCTGGCCGGGGGTCGTGGTCGAGGTCGAGTGCGACACGCTCGACCAGGTCGGCGAGGCGAAGTCGGCCGGCGCCGATCTCGTCCTGCTCGACAACATGACGCCGGCCCAGGTGGCCGAGGCCGTGGCCATCCTGGGCGGTGCCGCCCCCGTCGAGGCCTCCGGGGGTGTGACCCTCGAGACGGTGGCCGACTATGCCGCCGCCGGTGCCGACCTCGTCTCTGTGGGAGCGCTCACCCACTCGGCCCCGGTCCTCGACATCGCCCTCGACCTGGATTAGGACAGGCGCCGTGCTCCTGGCCATCGATGCGGGCAACACCCAGACGGTGATCGGCCTGTTCGACGAGACCGAGCTGGTCGACCACTGGCGGATCGTCACCGTGGCCGAGCGCACGTCCGACGAGCTGGCCCTGCTCCTGCACCAGTTCATCAGCTGGCACCGCATCGACCCCCGCAGCGAGGTGACCGGCATCGCCATCTCCTCGGTGGTGCCCCGGGTCACCGCCTCGCTGCGGGAGATGGCCCAGCGTCACTTCTCGGTCGAGGCCTGCATCATCGAGCCCGGGGTGCGCACGGGGATGCCGATCCTCTACGAGAACCCCAAGGAGGTGGGCGCCGACCGCATCGCCAACGCCGTCGCCGCCTACGAGCTCTACGGCGGGCCGTCCATCGTGGTCGACTTCGGCACCGCCACCACCCTCGACGCCGTCAGTCCCAAGGGCGAGTACCTGGGGGGCGCCATCATCCCCGGCATCGAGGTGTCGATGGATGCCCTCTTCGGGCGGACGGCCGGCCTGCGCAAGGTGGAGCTGGTGCCGCCCAAGCACGTGATCGGCAAGTCGACGGTCGAGTCCATCCAGTCCGGGGCCATCCACGGCTTCACCGGTCAGGTCGACCACCTGGTG
Organism: Acidimicrobiia bacterium; assembly: GCA_050743445.1. Taxonomy (GTDB): domain Bacteria; phylum Actinomycetota; class Acidimicrobiia; order IMCC26256; family BP-133; genus CAWBJP01. Next base: position 3,608 of record JBOGFO010000760.1, on the reverse strand, counting down.
CGCATGTTCGAGGCCGAGATGGGCCCGTCCACGGTGATCGCCACCGGCGGGCTGGCCTCGCTCATCGCCCCGCTGTCGTCCACCATCGCCCATGAGGAGCCCTGGCTGACGCTCTACGGCCTGCGGATCGTCTACCAGCGGAACCGTTGATGGAGGCGTCGGAAGAGTTCGAACGGCGGCGCGCCGAGCTCGACTCGCTGCGAGCCCGAGGGATCGACCCCTACCCGGTGCGCTTCGATCGGAGCCGGACGGCGGCGTCGCTGCACGAGGAGTTCGGGTCGCTCGAACCGGGCACCGAGACGGCCGAGACGGTGTCGGTGGCCGGACGCCTGCTCCTGATCCGCCGCCAGGGGAAGCTGGCCTTCGCCACCATGCGCGACGGCACCGGCACGATCCAGCTCTTCGTCTCCCGGGCCGAGGTCGGCACCGAAGGGCTCGACGAGTTCGAGCGGCTCGACCTGGGTGACTGGGTCGGGGCCGAGGGCGTGGTGATGACGACCCGCCGGGGCGAGCTGTCGGTCAAGGTCAACCGCTTCACCCTCCTGGCCAAGTGCCTCCAGCCCCTGCCCGACAAGTGGCACGGCCTGGCCGACGTCGACACCCGCTTCCGCCGGCGCTACGTCGACCTGGTCGTCAACGACGAGGCCCGGCGGGTCTTCGAGATCCGCTTCAAGGCCATGTCCGCCATGCGCCGCTACCTCGACGGGCAGGGCTACATCGAGGTCGAGACCCCGGTGCTCCATCCCATTCCCGGTGGGGCGGCGGCCCGGCCCTTCGTCACGCACCACAACGCCCTGGAGATGGACCTGTACCTGCGGGTCGCCCCCGAGCTCTACCTCAAGCGCCTGCTGGTGGCCGGCTTCGAGCGGGTCTACGAGATGGGCCGGGTGTTCCGCAACGAGGGCCTGTCCACCCGCCACAACCCCGAGTTCACGATGCTCGAGGCCTACTGCGCCTTCGCCGAGTACACCGACATGATGACCCTCACCGAGGAGCTGGTGGCGGCCGCCGCCCGGGAGGCGGTCGGCTCCACCGAGGTGGAGGTCGACGCGCAGTTGGTCGACCTCACGCCGCCCTGGCCCCGGCGGACCTTGCGGGAGCTGGTGGCGGCCCACGCCGGTGTCGACGTCCACCCGGCGATGCCCGCCGACGAGCTCCGGGCCACCTGCGACCGCCTGGAGGTGCCCGCCGATCCCGCCTGGGGGCCGGGCAAGCTGGTGCTCGAGATCTACGAGAAGACGACCGAGAGCGCGCTGGCCGGTCCCGTGTTCGTCCTCGACTACCCCCGCGAGGTCTCCCCTCTGGCCCGGGCCCACCGGGACGACCCCGACCTCGTCGAGCGCTTCGAGGTGATCGTCAACGGCCGGGAGCTGGCCAACGCCTTCTCCGAGCTCAACGACCCCATCGACCAGCGGGGGCGCTTCGAGGCCCAGGCCCGGCTCGCCGCCCTCGGCGACGTCGAGGCCCACGGCGTGGACGACGACTACCTCACCGCCCTGGAGTACGGCCTACCCCCCGCCGGCGGCCTGGGTATCGGTGTCGACCGCCTAGCCATGCTCCTGGCCGGCGTCTCCACGATCCGCGAGGTGATCCTCTTCCCCCACCTCCGCCCGCTGGGTTAGCCGCCCGCTCTCCGCGACCGGCGCTGTTCACGCCCGCTATGCGGGTCTGAGAAACGCCGGTTCGGGGTTTGTAGCGTTTTGGGGGGCCTGAACGTCATATCCGGGTAATGCAGCCGATACTGAAGTAAGCAGCGGCGTACCCGGAGGCGCAGGACGATGCCGACGGCCTTGGCCGGCGACGGAGCTGGGATCTACTACGAGACGTGGGGTCGGCGCGACGGTGACCCGTTGCTGCTCATCCCCGGGCTGACCGCCGACCTGCGCATCTGGGCCTGCCAGCGCATGGTGTTCGGGCGCCGGTACCGCTGCATCGCCGTCGACAACCGGGGGTCGGGGCGCTCCGACAAGCCGCCGGGCCCCTACTCGCTGGCGCAGATGGCGGACGACGCCCTGGCCGTGCTCGACGCCGAGGGGATCGCGTCGGCGCACGTGCTCGGGTACTCCATGGGCAGCTTCGCCGCCGCCGATCTGGCTGTCGTCCACCCTGAGCGGGTCCGGTCGCTGATCATGGCCGGGACGACCTGCCGGCACCACCAGTGGCGGCGGGAGCTGCTCAGCTCCTGGGTCGAGGTGGCCAGCACCCGGGGGCTGCCCATCATGGCCCGGCGGGCCTTCCCCTGGCTGGTGGGACCGGCGGGCAGGCGCTTCGGTGGCTGGGTTCACCTCATCTGGCCCCTGATCCTGTCCCAGCCGCTCCACGCCTTCCGGGCTCAGGTCGACGCCCTCCTCGAGCTCTCGGACGATGCCGCCGTCGGGCTGGGCGCCATCACCCAGCCCACCCTGGTCCTGGTGGGCGGCGAGGACCGCCTGACGCCCCCGGCCGACGCCGCCGAGGTCGCCGCCCTCATCCCGGGGTCCCGCCTGGCCGAGATCCCGGGCGCGGGGCACGGCCTCCTGGTGGAGGCGGCGCCCGACTTCAACGCCGCCGTGCTCACCTTCCTGGCCGAAGCGGCGCTGGACACCGAGGCCTCGGCCCTCACCGGCGGAGCCGAGGCCAGGGCCCGCTCGGTCTAGTACTCCACCGCCCGGGGCAGGCTCTTCGCCTCGGCCACCCAGTCCTCGACCATGCCGGGGGTGGGAGTGCGGTTGACCAGGTTCTTCGCCTCGTTGATCTCGGTCAGCTTGGCGGCCAGGTTCTCGGCGTTGCGCTGGGCGAGCTCGGGGACGGTGTCCACCCCGGCGGCCTCGAGCAGGTCGGCGTACTCGGACCCGACCCCCTTGATCCGCATCAGGTCGGTGTGGTTCACCCACTCCAGGATCAGCTTCTCCGAGAGCCCGGACTTCTCGGCGATGGCGTCGCGCCCGGCCGCCGTCCCCCCCTCCTTCAGCAGCTCCTCGGCGGTGTCGATGCCGGCGTCCTTCAGGGCCTGGGCGTACTTCTCGCCGATGCCTTCGATGTCAACGAGCTTCGTCACCGGATCTCCTCTCTCCCCCCCGCACTTCCTCTCTCGCGGGCTGCGATCCTAGGCAACCCGGGTGGTGGCCGCCGTCGACGTCGTGGGCGCGGCGGCGTCGGTCTTGGTCACCGGCAGCGGCTGGGGCCGGACGGCCGGGCTCCTGCCCAGCAGGCGCCGTTCCGCGTCGACGGCCACCACCCGGTAGGTGCGGCCGGCCGGGTCGCGCACGTTGTCGAGGAACTGGAGCGCGTTGGGGTCGGTGATCCGGGCCACCACCGTGGTGCGGTCGTCGAGGGGATAGGTCGGCTCGGCCGGGGCGTCGGACCGCAGCACCAGGTAGGCGGCGAAGCCGGGACCGGTGTAGGCGCTCCAGCGGAGCTTGGCCGTCGACTCGCGCCAGAAGGCTTCGAGCTTCATGGCCACCACCTCGCGGTTGGTGGCGTTGTCGCCCGGCGCGGGCTTGGTCTCGGGCGACGTGTCGCCCGGCCTCGGGTCCGGCTCGACGGGCGTCGGCTTCACGGGGGTGGGGTCGACGGGGTCGGGCGGCCGGGTCGCCGGCGGGCTGGTGGCGGGCGGCGCGCTGGTAGGC
>JBOGFO010000759.1:0-2222 GCA_050743445.1 Acidimicrobiia bacterium | reverse complement strand
GCCCACTCCGTCCCGGCCTGGACCCTCGCTGGCGCGGCGGCCGGTGCCGCCTTCACCATGGCCGTCAACGTCGTCGTCGGCGGCGAATTGGAGATCGCCGGCCGGCTGATCATTGCCGCCTTCATCGGCGCGGTCTTCGGCGGGACGATCGGCTTCCTCGTCGGCGGCGGTTTCTTCGAGCCCCGGCGCAAGGCGTCGTCGAACCTGGCCGCCGAGGAGGGCGTGGTCGTGGGCGCCACCGAGCCGGTTGAAGTCGACGCCGCCGATCAGGCCTTGGCCGGACACGATCCGGTCCGGGTCGACACCCTCGACGCCGAAGGCCCCGAAGGGACCGTCACCACCGAGGATCGTCAGGGGCGCTGAGCCGACTCCTCGGCCGCGATCCGCCGCCGGCCCAGCTCCACGTAGCCGGGATCGATGTCGAAGCCGACGTAGTGCCGGCCGGTCCGCAGGCAGGCCAGGGCGGTCTGCGCCGCGCCGCAGAAGGGGTCGAGGACCACATCGCCGACGTAGGTGTAGAGCTCGATCAGCCGCCGGGGCAGCTGGACGGGGAACGGGGCCGGATGGCCGACCGACCGGGCCGACTCGGGCTGGATGCGCCAGGTGTCGAGGGTCCAGGTTCGAAAGTCGTCGGCGGTGATGGAGTTCTCCCAGGGCAGCTCGCGGCGTTCCCGCTCCTTGCGGGACAGGGCCCGGTCGAAGCGACCCTTGCTGGCCACCACCACCCGCTCGGTCACATCCCGCAGTACCGGGTTGGCGGCCGAGGCGTAGGACCCCCAGGCGCAGTTCCCGTTGGCGCCCTCCGCCTTCACCCAGACGATCTCGCCCCGGAGCAGGAACCCGAGATCGTCGCCCAGGATCCCGCTGACGTCACCCGACAGCGACCGGTACGGCCGGCGGCCCAGGTTGGCGACGTTGACCGCGATCCGGCCTCCCGGCTCGAGCACCCGCCGGCACTCGGCGAACACGTCCCGCAGCATCTCGAGGTAGTCGTAGTAGGAGGCAGGCACGTGGCCCTCCCCCAGCGCCTCCTCGTACTCCTTGCCGGCAAAGTACGGTGGCGACGTCACCATGAGGGCGACGCAGCTGTCGGGCAGGACCGACAGGTCCCGGCTGTCCCCGACGAACAGCTGGTCCTTCACCGGGCAGTCGGCCAGCGTCTCGTCGGAGGTGAGGACCGGAGCCTCAAAACGCCGGTAGAACCCGCTGGCGTCATGGTTCTCCCGGCGGGAGACGCCGAAGGCGGATGTCCGGGTGGGTACTCTCCGCCGCTCCACCGCCATGTCCGCCCTCCCGAACCGCTCCTCCGCGCCTGACCCCCGAAATTACACGGCTGTGAGGTCACAATGGCGTGATGTTCGTCGGGGTCGACGTGTCCGAACGGCGCGGGCTGGACGTCGTCGCCCTCGACCGCGGCCGGGCGGTGACCGGAATCCCCCGCCGGGGAGTGCCGCCCGAGGGGCTGGCGGCGCTCCTGGACGAGTTGGGCCCCGTGGCCGTGGCCATCGACTCCCCGCCGGACTGGAGCCGGGCCGGGGGCAGCCGCCAGGGGGAACGGGAGCTGGCAACCCTGGGGATCTCCTGCTTCCGGACTCCGTCCGACCCCACGCTCCGCCGGCGGCCCTTCTACAACTGGATGCGCGCCGGCCACGCCGCCTTCGCCGCCGCCGAGCGGGCCGGCTACCGCCTGTACCGGGGCGGACCGGTGGCGGGCTGCGCCCTCGAGGTGTTCCCCCACTCGAGCGCCGTGGCCCTGGCCGGCTCCCGGCCCCCGCCGGGCACCATCCGGCGGTCCGGATCCAAAGCCGCCTGGCGCCGGTCGGTGCTCGAGGACGCCGGCGTCGACACCGCCGGCCTGCGGACCCTCGACCACCTCGATGCCGCCCTGGCCGCGCTCACCGCCCTGCTCGCGTGGCAGGGTTGCGCCTTCACGTTGGGCGATCCGGAAGAAGGCCTGATGGTGCTGCCGGGCCGGCGTCCCCCGGGGCGGTATCCGATGCCCGGGGTACGGGGTGTCCCCGAAATGCCCGGGGTACGGGGTGTCCCCGAAATGGAGGTGTGATGGGCGGCGTGGGCTACGAGCGGGAGGGCCGGGTGGCGGTCATCACCTACGACCGGCCGGAGGCCCTCAACGCCATCAACGGCGAGATGCGGGAAGGGCTCAACGCCGCCTTCGCCCGGTTCCGGGACGACACCGACGCCTGGGTCGGCATCGTCACCGG
>JBOGFO010000758.1:0-2947 GCA_050743445.1 Acidimicrobiia bacterium | reverse complement strand
CCCCAGCCATGGACGAAAAACCCAGCCGTACACCTGGCACCTCACGAACGGGCGCGAACCAACAACCCGCCGACGTGTTCGTTGACTGCCCCAGCCTTGCCGACTGCTCCAGCCTGAACCGACTGCTCCAGCCCAACCGACTGCTCCAGCCCACACTGCGACCGCCCAGCTTTGGTCGGTCGTGAAGATAGCAGGCGCTGCAACCGCCGCGGGTGACCCACCGGTTGCCGGTAGGTGACGGTCGGGTGAACGGTTACTTGCGGAGGATGGCGACCACGTTGGCGGCCGGCGCCAGCCGGCTGAGGAATGTCATCTCGTAGAGATCCTGCGTCGCCCGGCTGGCGTTGACGCACGGCTCGACCAGCCGGTCCCACACGAACAGCCGCCCCTTGCCGAGGGTGGTGTGGAACTGGATGGCGGCGTACTCGACGGCTCCGAACATGAAGTCGAAGTAGTACGGCCGGCGCCAGCGCTCCTCGCCGGCGCCGGCAAAGAAGTCCAGCGTCCGCACCGAGTAGCCCCGCACGTGGGTGGGGTCCACGTAGAGGTTGCGGGAGGTGAAGTGGACGGTCGAGATCAGCACCAGGCCGCCGGGGACGGTCAGCCGGTGGACCTCGCGCAGGGCCGCCACCACGTCCACGTGCTCCAGGACGTCCCGGCACAGCACGACGCCGAACGTGTCGTCGGGGAACGGCAGCGGCGCCGAGCCGAGGCTGGCCACCACGTCCACCCCCGGCACCGGCACGAGGTCGAGGTTGACGAACCCGGCCAGGGAATCAGTGCCGCTCCCCAGGTTGAGACGGGGGTGGCCGGCCACGTCCGGGCCGGCCCGCAACCCGATCCCGTCCAGCAGGCGCTGCAGGTCCACGGGCATGGCTCGCATCATGGCCGAGAACCGGTGGGCGACCGCGGAGGCCGCCGGGGAACCGCGGAACGGCCGAATCCGCACGCTAGGCTGCGGCCCGCGCTGGGCACCGCACCGTCGAAAGGCACCGCGATCAGATGCGCCCCGGAACGCAGCAGGCGTTCATCGATGTCGCCCAGCGGCTTTCGTCGCACCTTCCCGGCGGATGGGACCGGCGGCTGCGCGAGCTGGGCAAGATCGCCCTGAACTACCGGGGGAGCCGGCACCACGCCCTGCGCCACGTGCAATACCAGCTGGTGCGCCAGCGCACCCGGCTGCTCGTCACGCCCTTCGGGCCCGGCGAGATCGTGATCGACGCCACCGACGACGAGGTCGGGCGCACCGTCTTCCTGACCGGCGGCTACGAACGGGAGCACATGGCCGCCGCCGTCCGCCACCTCGGGTACGCCGGCCATCCACCCGCGGGACGGGTGTTCGTCGACGTCGGTGCCAACATCGGGACATCGACCCTCGATGCCCTGCTCCAGTTCGGGTTCGGGCATGCGGTGTGCTTCGAGCCCGACCCGCACAACGCCCGCCTCCTACGGATGAGCGCCCTGCTCAACGACCTCGGCGACCGGGTGGCGATCCACCAGGTCGCCGTCTCGGACGAGGACGGCACGGCCGTCCTCCACCGCAGCCTCCGCAACTCAGGTGACCACCGGATCGCGTCGGCGGCGGCCAATGGCAGCGGGGAGAAGCAGGCGGTGCTGTGCCGGCGCCTGGACGCCTTCGTCGAGGTGGGCGCCCTCGACCCCGATGCCGTCGGCCTGGTGTGGATCGACACCCAGGGCCACGAGCCACACGTCCTGCGGGGCGCCGGGTCGCTCCTGGCGGCCGGGGTCCCCGTCGTCGTGGAGTACTGCCCGTGGGTGCTGCTCGACGGGGCCGCCCACCTGGAGGAACTGATCGCCCGGCACTTCACTCGGGTCGTCGACCTCCGCCGGGCGGCGTCCGGCGACGATGACGCTGCCGGGCTGGCACCCGCCGACGTGCGCCCGCTGCGCGACCGCTACGCCCGCCGGGGCTACACCGACCTGCTTCTCATGCCGTAGGTGGCGTTGGCGACGGACAGCCCGCTCCCCTCCGGCCAGTGCTACGTCTGCGGAGAGCCCACCGCGCCCCGCCGGATCGGCACCAACGACCTCGACGTGTGCCGCACGTGCGGGTTCGGCCGGGTCGCGGCAATCGCGCCCGTGGACGACTACTGGGCCCGCTCCGAGGATGCCGAGCACGAACTGGCGGAGCGGTACTGGCAGGCCCGGACCGGTGTGTTCCGCCGTGCCCTGGCCCAGGTCGGCGGGAGCCGCGGGCCGGGGCGGGTCGTCGATCTGGGCGGTGGGGTTGGCTACTTCGCGGCATGCGCTATTGAGGAGGGCTGGGACGCCTTCTCGGTTGACGTGTCCGAGCACGCGGTCCAGGCCGCGGCGGCCCGGATCGGCTCTGACCGGTCGATGGCCCGCGCCCCCGCCGATCTGGAGGGGACCTGTGACCTGGTCACCCTGTGGTGTGTCGTGGCCCACGTCCCCGACCCGCGGGCGGTTGTTGCGGACGCACTGCGGCTGCTCAAGCCCGAGGGGCGGCTGCTCGTCACGACCCCCAACTTCCTGTTCCAGGCCCGGTATGCCTCCGTCACCGCTCGCCTGGGCCGGCCGCTGGACTTCGTGGCCTCGGATCACCTCCTGCACTTCACACCTGCGGCCATGGACCGGCTGCTGACCGGCGCAGGCGCCACACGCCGTTCGTTCTCCTACTGGGGGATCACCGAGGATTGCCTCCTCGAACGGCGCCTAGCCACGCTGCTCGTGCCGGCCAAGCGGGCGTGGAACTGGGGTGCGTGGCAGGTGTCCCGAGCCGGCACGCCGCTCCTCACGTCCGAGCTGCAGGTCGAGGCCGTCCGGGCCCGTGAGTGACCTGCCGCCGGCGCCGGCGGACCTCAACCAACCGCAGCACGATGCCCGGGATCCCGTGGCTCACGACCGCGGCGCCCGGGGCGACCGGGGGCGGCGAGCGGCGTGGACGTTTGCCACCCAAGGCCTGTCC
>JBOGFO010000757.1:0-6218 GCA_050743445.1 Acidimicrobiia bacterium | reverse complement strand
GCCCTCATGGGCCCGAACGGCTCGGGCAAGTCGACGCTGGCCCATGCCCTCATGGGGCATCCCGACTACGAGGTCACCGGCGGCTCGGTCACCCTCGACGGGCACGAGCTCCTCGGCCTCCCGACCCACGAGCGGGCGGAGCTGGGCCTGTTCCTGGCCATGCAGTACCCCACCGAGGTGCCCGGGGTGTCGCTCGAGGCCATGGTCAGAGAGGCGCTCACCGCCCGGGGCCGTCCCGTGGACGGGCTGGCGGGACGCCTGGCCGTCGAGGCCGAGGCCGTGGGGCTGGCCACCTCGGTCATGGACCGGGCCGTCAACGTCGCCTTCTCCGGCGGCGAGAAGAAGCGCAACGAGACCGTGCAGCTGGCTGTTCTCCAGCCCAAGATCGCCATCGTCGACGAGATCGACTCCGGTCTCGACATCGACGCTCTGCGGGACGTCGCCCGCCGGATCGAGGCAATGAGCGAGCCCGGTGGCCGGGGTGTTCCCGGAGAGCCGGGGCTGGGGGTGCTGGCCATCACCCACTACGCCCGCCTGCTGACCGAGCTGCGGCCCGACCGCGTCCATGTCCTGCGGGACGGCGTGGTGGTGCTCTCGGGCGGTCCCGAGTTGGCCGCCGAGCTCGAGAAGAGCGGCTACGAAGGGATCGCCGCCGAGGGTTGACCCGCGGTCGCCCGGTCGGCGAAGCCGCCAAAATCACAGTGCTACCGTCCGGTAATGCGCTTCTTCTCGTTCCACCTGATGCCCTACACGGACCTGCCGGAGTCGTACCAGGGTCCGGCCTGGATCACCTGCCCCAACGAGCTCTACGACCCGGCGCTGGGTCATCACCTCTACAACCGCTACCTCGACGAGCTGATGCTGGCCGAGGAGCTCGGGTTCGACGGGGTGTGCGTCAACGAGCACCACCAGAACGCCTACGGGAACATGCCCTCGCCCAACCTCATCGCTTCGATCCTGGCCCGCCAGACGAAGCGGGTGAAGATCGCCGTGGTGGGCAATGCCCTCCCCCTGTACGACCCGCCGACCCGGGTGGCGGAGGAGTTCGCCATGATCGATGTGATCTCCGGCGGGCGGCTCATCGCCGGCTTCGTCGTCGGGGGCGGGCCGGAGTACTACTCCTTCTCCATCAACCCGGCCGAGGCCCGGGAGAAGTTCCTCGAGGCCCACGACCTGATCATGGCGGCGTGGACGAAGCCCGGGCCGTTCGAGTTCTCGGGCAAGCACTACCGGATCCGCTACGTGAACCCGTGGCCCCGCCCCATCCAGCAGCCCCACCCTGAGGTGTGGGTCCCCGGCGTCGGCTCCCTGGAGACGATCGAGTTCGTGGCCAAGCGGCGCTACGCCTACATGGGGATTCCGTACTTCCACTTCGACGTGTTCGAGCGGACGTACCGCACCTTCCGCCAGGCGTGCGAGAACGAGGGCTACGAGGCCGACCCGCTCCAGTGCGGGGTCCTCGCCCCCATCTACGTCTCCGACACCGACGCCTCGGCCCGGGCCGAGTACGAGGAGCACTTCTGGTACTTCCGCAACCGGCTCCTGCCCGGCCTCACCGTGTCGCCGCCGGGGTACTTCTCGGCCCGCTCCCTGCCCGGGGTGCTCAAGGGCGGGGCCCACTTCATCACCTCGGTCAAGGACTGGGACGAGGTGGTGGCCGGCCGCTTCGCCATCGTGGGCAGCGCCGAGACCGTCTACGAGCAGCTGGCCGACGCCACCCGGCGGATCGGGGCCGGCAACCTCCTGGGGCTCTTCCAGCTGGGCACGCTCGGCCCCGAGGCCACCCGGCAGAACCTCGGCCTCTTCGCCGAGCAGGTGATGCCCCGGCTGCGGGCCGAGTTCCCCGAGGGGAAGCCGATTGTGCGGGCCGCCGAACCCGTGGGGGACGTGGTCTGATGGCGAACCTGGTCGAATCCAAGATCGCCACGCCCGCCGGCAAGATCTCGGTCATGCGGGGCGGCAGCGGTGCGCCGGTGGTGTACCTCCACTCGGCCGCCGGCGAGGCCGTCCACGGCGCCCTGGAGGACCTGGCCGAGGACCACGAGGTGATCGTGCCCCTGTTCCCCGGCTTCGGGGAGTCCGAGGGCATCGAGAACCTCGACGACATCGAGGACGCCGCCTTCCACCTGCTCGACGTCCTCGACGCCCTGGAGCTCGCCGCGCCCACCGTCGTCGGCCTGTCCTTCGGCGGCTGGCTGGCGGCCGAGCTGGCCACCCGCTCGCCGGAGCGGGTCGGCAAGCTGGTGCTGGTCAGCCCGGTGGGGCTCTACATCGACGGGGCCCCGGTGGGCCAGATCTTCGGGCGGAGCCCGGCCGAGCTGGCCAACGACCTCTTCGCCGATCAGTCGCATCCCATGGCTCAGATGATGTGCGCCCTGTCGGAGAAGATGTCCGACCTCATGAGCATGTCCGAGCTGCCGGTCGCCCTGCTCCTGCCCATGTGGCAGTCGATGTCGGCCACGGCCAAGATCGGCTGGAACCCTTACCTGCACAATCCCAAGCTGGGTCAGCGGCTGCGCCGGGTCTCGGCTCCCACCCTGGTGGTGGCCGGTGGCAAGGACGGCCTCCTGCCCCGGGCCCATCCCGAGGCCTTCGCCGCCGGGATCCCCGGCGCCCGCCTCGAGGTCCTGGAGGACGCCGGTCACATGCTGCCCCTGGAGCGTCCCGAGGCCTTCGCCGCCTTGGTGCGGCAATGGGTCGCCGGGTGAAAGGGCTTTCAGGAACGCGCTTTTGAAGCGGACATATCCGGCATAGCAACGCCTCGGGGGCCGGGTTCCGTTTGCGGCCGGGCCCGGGGGGAGACCAACGGGCTCGATGGTTGCTCTCCCTTCCCTGGCACCGGTTCTGCGGCGGGTCCCCTGGAGGCCGGTGCTGCTCGGGGCCGCCATCGTCGTCCTGGTGGTGGGCGCCGTGCCCCCGTTCCGGCGGGCGGCGGCCATGGCCTCGAGCCGGGCGGTTCTGTGGCTGGCCTCGCCCCTCACGCCCCTCGTCCCCGACTTCGACGGCCTGCCCGTCACCACGCCGGTGCTGGCGGCGGACGGGAGCCTGCTGGCCGAGCTCTCGGGCGCGGACGGCCGGCGGGCCGTGCTCGACTTCGCCTCCGTCCCCGCCCACGTCCGCCATGCCGTGCTGGCGGCCGAGGACGACCGCTTCTACGAGCACAGCGGGACCGATCCCGAGGCGGTCGGGCGGGCCATCGTCCACACGTTCCTCGGTGACGCCCAGGGCGGGAGCACCATCACCCAGCAGCTGGCCAAGATCAATTACACGGCGGGGGAGCGGACGCTGTTCCGCAAGGTACGGGAGGTGCTCTTCGCCAGCGCCCTCGAGACCCGCTACAGCAAGGACAAGCTGCTCGAGCGCTACCTCAACCAGGTCTACTTCGGCGAGGGCGCCTACGGGATCCGGGCCGGCGCCCTGGCCTTCTTCGGGGTGGAGCCGGCCGACCTCACCCCGGCCCAGGGGGCGACCCTGGCGGGCAAGATCCGGGCGCCGAGCTTCCTCGACCCCCGCACCCGTCCCGAGGCCGTCACCGCCCGCCGCGACCAGGTGCTGGCGGCCATGTCGGCCCACGGCTGGCTGAGCGCCGAGGCCCTGGCCCAGGCCCGGGCCGAGCCCCTGGTGGTCGCTCCGCCCCGGCCGCCGGGCATCTCACTGGCACCCCATTTCGTCGACCACGTCAAGCGGGAGGCAGCCACGCTCGAGGCCCTGGGCCCCGACCGCAAGACCCGGCTCACCCGCCTGTTCACCGGCGGCTACACCATTCACACCACGCTCGACCCCAAGGTATTCGCCGCCACCGAGGCGTCGGTGGCCAAGCGCCTCGGCGAGCCCGGCGACCCCCTGACGGTGGCGGCCAGCGTGGCCCCGGGTGACGGCGCCATCCGCAACCTCTTCGGTGGCCTCGACTTCCCGTCCACCCAGTTCCCCTACGCCAGCCGGGGCCGGCGCCAGGCCGGCTCTGCCTTCAAGCCGTTCGTGTACCTGGCCGCATTGCGCGACGGGATCGACCCCCGCTCCACCTTCGACGGCACATCGGGGCGGACCATCGGCTGCTACGGGAACCGGCCCGTGCGCAACTACGCCGGGGAGGATGCCGGCGGCCGGATCGACGTGGACACGGCCATGACCCACTCGGTCAACGTCGTCTTCGTGGAGCTGGGCTGCGAGGTCGGGGTAGGCGACGTCGTCGATGCCGCCACCGACGCCGGCATCCCGGCCGGCGCCACGAAGAAGCAGGGGGCGGTCTTCCTCGGCGGTCTCGACCGGGGGGTCAGCCCGCTGGCCATGGCCAACGCTTACGCCACCTTCGCCTCCGGCGGGATCCGGGCCGAGCCCTATTCCATCGCCGCCATCCGTGATTCCGACGGAGCCGACGTGTACGCCCATCGCCGGAAGGTGCGGCGGGTCTTCGACCCGGCCCAGGTGGCCGTCCTCAACCAGGCGCTCAGCCGGGTGGTGGGCGCGGGTACGGGCCGGGCCGCCGGCATCGGCCGTCCGGTGGCGGGCAAGACGGGCACCACCCAGGAGAACGTGGACGCCTGGTTCGTGGGCTACGTGCCCCAGCTCTCCACCGCGGTGTGGGTCGGCTACGACCCGGCCCGGCCCATGGCCGACGTGCACGGCCGGACGGTGACCGGCGGCAGCTTCCCGGCCGCCATCTTCGGCGACCTGATGCGGGGTGGCCTGAAGGGCGTGCCCGTCCGCCGCCTGCCGGTCTCGGCGCCCGACCCGCTCGGCCTGACCATCCTCAACCCGCCGCCGACGACGGCCACGAGCACGGTTCCGGTGGAGTCGACGACGACGACCGTTCCCGGCAACGACCCTGAGCCGCCGACGACGACCACCACTCCTGATGACGACGGGCCGGCGACCACGACCACTCGGGAGCGGGAGCGGAAGAAGGACCCGCCGCCCACTACGACGACGACGAGGCCGGCGCCGGTGACGACTACGACCACCAGACCGCCGCCGCCGGTGACGACGACAACGGCGGCTGGGGAGGGGGCTGGGGGAGCCGGGACCGGGGGCTGACTCAGGCCGCCCGTGGACCGGGCTGCCCTCATTCTGGCGTTCTTCCGGAACAACTGTCGTTCCGCAGGAACGCCGGAATGGTCGGGGTTGGCGCCGCCGCCATTCTTGCGTTCTTCCGGAACAACTGTCGTTCCGCAGGAACGCCGGAATCCGGCGCGGCGAACTGGTTAGGGCAGGCCGGCGTGGGGGACGGCGACGGTCGTGGCCAGGAGGCGGGCCTTGTGGTCGGCGCTGGCGACGGCTTCGACGAAGGTCGGGGCTGCGCACAGGAACAGGGTGTGGCCGTCGGGGCCGCCGAGCATGCAGGCGAAGATGCCGATGTCGCCGCCCGAGACCTCGTCGACGATCTCGCCGCCCTCCCGCACGCGGACGGCCCGGTTGCCGAAGGCGTCGGCGAACCAGATGCAGCCCTCGGCGTCGAGGCAGATCCCGTCGGGCGCCACCTTGATCTGGCTCATGACCCCGCCGAAGTCGGTGGCGGTGGGCACCTCGCCGAAGCTGGCCCAGATCCTCCGGTTGGTGAGTGAGCCGTCGGCCTCGATGTCGAAGGCGGTCAGCCGCTGGGCGATGGACTCGGCCACGATCAGGGTCGAGCCGTCCTCGGTGACCACGATGCCGTTGGGGAAGAGCAGGTCCTTGGCCGCCAGCGTGACCGTGCCGTCAGGGTCGACCCGGATCAGCTCGCCCGCCGTCGGGTCGGCGCCGCCCATGAGGTCGAAGCCGAAGTTGCCGACGTAGGCGCGGCCCTGGCGGTCGACCACCATGTCGTTGCAGTGCCAGGAGGCCAGGGCGGAGAGGTCGGCATGCTCGACCAGGGTGCCGTTGCCCTCGAGGCGCAGGACCCGGCGGTCCTTCATGGACACCACCAGCATGCTGCCGTCGGGCAGCCAGCCGATGCCCGAAGGTTGCTTCTCCACCTGGCACACGGTGGCGACGGCCCCGTCCATGGTGACGGCCGCCACCCGGTAGTTGTAGAAGTCCGAGACGTAGATGCAGCCCCGGTGCCAGCGGGGCCCCTCGAGGTAGGAGAGGCCCTCGACGATCGTTCGCAACTCGCTCATGGCGCCACGTTAGTGGCGGAGCCGTCAGTGCTCCTGGTAGGCGGAGCCGCCGTTGTCGAGGCCCTGGGCCAGGGTGTTCCAGGCCAGCGTGGCGCACTTGATCCGCACCGGGAACTTCACCAC
>JBOGFO010000756.1:0-3280 GCA_050743445.1 Acidimicrobiia bacterium | reverse complement strand
GGTATGCCCCCTTCGTCGCGGACCCGCCGGGTCCGGCCGAAGGTCAGGCGCCGGCAGCGCAGCCGCGGTCCCCCAGCCGACCGGAGCCCGCCACCCCGGACCCGCCCGATGGTGGCCTTCCCAGCCGTCGGTGGCGCCTCAGGGCCTGCGCAGATGAGCGAGGCACTAGTCACACCGGTAGCCCGGAAATGGCACACCTTGGCTATCGAGGATGGGCCCGTTGTCGCCGATGTTCCTTTACAGATGCGGCCGTCGCGGCCACACCTTTTCGTTGGACCTGTCCCCCGCGGCCTCACGGCCGCCGCCGAACATGGAGTCTTCATGGCAGGTATGCGCCGGTCCACCCAGATGCTCGCCCTCGGCATCGCCGTCTTCATCGTCGGCGCCGGCGTGGTCATCCTCAGTCTCGGTGGTTCGGGGGGCGACGGATCCGCCACTGCGACCACCACCACCACGATCGTCCAGGGAGGCACGGTCGTCGTCCCCAGCGGGGCCGCCCCCGTCCCCACCTCCTTCACCATCCCCGAGGGCAAGCAGGCCGTGGCCGTGCAGATGCCCTACGTGCAGGGTCTGGCCGGCTACGCCAAGGCCGGCGACCTCGTCAACGTCTACGCCACCATCGAGAAGGGGCAGGTCCGGCCCGAGCTGCCGCCTCCGGTGGCCAAGCTGGTGCTCCCCGCCGTCGAGGTGCTGGCCGTCAGCGGCGCCGGCCCCGGCACGGAGACGGGCACCGAGACCTACCTCCTCGCCCTCGACGCCGCCCAAGCCGAGCAGATGATCTTCTTCGCCCGCTTCGAGTCTGTCTGGCTGACCCTCGCCCCCAAGGGCCAGCCCGCCCCCACCACCCCCGGCATCAGCCACCAGAACGCTTTCTAGGAGCCCACGTGAAGCCGAAGATCCTCGTTCTCGAGCGGGCCACCGACCTGATCGACCAGGTCCGTGAGGTCGCCGCCCAGGTCGACCCGGGGGCGGAGGTCGTCGCCTGCAACCGGGTCGGTGCGGTCAATGAGCTCATCGCCCGGGAGGGGCCGTTCACGGTGCTCCTGGCCGGTCCGTCGCTGGCCAGCCGCTCCGGCCTGCGCCGGGTCGCCACGCTTCACGAGGAGGCCCCCTGGACCTCCATCCTGCTCGCCTTCGCCGACCGTCCCGACGCCAGCCTGCGCGAGATCGTCCAGGCCGGTGCCGACGACCTCCTGCGGGTCCCGATCGACTCCGACGAGCTGGCCATGGCCCTGGAGCGCTCGCTCGAGATCGGGCGCCTCCGCCGGGTGGTGGCCGGTACGTCGACCTCCACCGACGGTGCCTCCCCCTTCGTCGCCACGCCGTCGGCCCTGGCCAAGGTGTTCACCGTCAGCTCCGCCACCGGCGGCTGCGGCAAGACCTTCCTCGCCACCAACATGGCGCTCTACCTCGCCCGCCATACCCGCAAGCGGGTGGTTCTCGTCGACCTCGACCTCCAGTTCGGCGAGGTCTCGACCGCCCTGCGGCTGCGGCCCAAGTACACGATCTACGACGCCCTGAACCAGGGCGGCGACGGCGACCTGGAGTTCGGCGAGCACCTCTCCGAGTACCTGGTGGAGCACGAGGGTGGCTTCGCCGTCCTTTCCGCCCCCAAGGAGCCGGCCGAGGCCGACCGCATCACCCCGGCCGACGTCACCCGCATCCTCGAGCAGCTGCGCACCCGGGCCGACTACGTGGTGGTCGACACCCCGGCGGCGCTGACCGAGATCGTCCTGGCCGCCTTCGACCTCTCCGAGCACCTCTTCGCCCTGGCCACCGTGGACCTGCCCAGCGTCCGCAACCTGGGCGTGTTCCTCCAGACCCTGGAGAAGCTGCGCATTCCCTCGGAGAACATCTCCCTGATCCTGAACAAGGCCGAGCGCGACGTCGGCCTCGACATCAACCAGATCGTGCGGCTCTTCCCCCAGGGCTTCAAGGCGATCCTGCCGTATGCCCGGGAGGTCTCCCGGTCGATCAACATCGGTATGCCGGTGCTGTCCTCGGACCCCACGTCCGAGGTGTCCCGCAAGCTCGCCGCCAGCCTGGTCGAGTTCCTCCCCGAGGGCGACCGGGCCCGGGTGGCGGAGATCGAGCCGGTCAAGCCCCCGTCGCGGTTCCGCCTCTTCGGGCGTAACCAGGCGGCTGCCGGGATGGCCTCGTGAAGCTGTCGGAGAAGCTCGCCCAGCTCGACGGCGATCCCCAACCGGCCAAGCAGGCCCGGCCCGCTCCCCCCGAGCGGGACCAGACCCCGCCGACGCCGGCCGACGCGCCGCCCGCGCCCGCCAAGGTGGCCGAGGAAGGCGCGCCGGCGCCCGTCGGGCCGGAGCCCGCGCCGGCCCCGAAGCCCAAGCGGCCCACCAACACCACCTGGGAGGACTCCAAGCGCCACGTGCGCGACCTCGTCCTGGCCGACCTCGGGCCCCGGCTCTCCGGCCCCAAGGGCGCGCCCGGCGAAGACCTCGAGAAGGAGGTCAAGGGCGCGCTCGACCGCAGCCTCCAGCGCGAGGACGTGCGCATCTCCCCGGTGGAGCGGCGCAAGTTCCTCGAGGAGATGCTGAGCGACATCCTCGGTTACGGACCGCTCGACGCTCCCCTCGCCGACCCGACCATCACCGAAATCATGTGCAACGCCCACGACCGGATCTTCGTCGAGCGGCGCGGCGTCATCGAGGCCACCGACCTGGCCTTCACCGACGAGATCCAGTACCGCCAGGTGATCGACAAGATCGTCTCCGGGGTCGGGCGCCGCATCGACGAGTCGAGCCCCATGGTCGACGCCCGCCTCCCGGACGGGTCCCGGGTCAACGCCGTCATCCCCCCGCTGGCCATCGGCGGGTCGGTGCTCACCATCCGGAAGTTCGCCGAGGATCCCTACACGGTGGCCGACCTCATCAACTTCGGGTCGATCACGATGGACCTGGCCCTGTTCCTCGAGGCCTGTGTCCGGGGCAAGCTCAACATCCTCGTCTCCGGCGGTACCGGCACCGGTAAGACCACCACCCTCAACGTGTTGTCCAGCTTCATCCCCATGCGGGAGCGGATCGTCACCATCGAGGACGCCGCCGAGCTCCAGCTCCAGCAGCCCCACGTCGTCCGCCTCGAGTCCCGCCCGCCCAACTCCGAGGGCCGGGGCGAGGTCCGCATCCGCGACCTCGTCCGCAACGCCCTCCGGATGCGCCCCGACCGGATCGTCGTCGGTGAGTGCCGTGGCGGCGAGGCCCTGGACATGCTCCAGGCCATGAACACCGGCCACGACGGCTCACTCACGACCATCCACGCC
>JBOGFO010000755.1:0-3506 GCA_050743445.1 Acidimicrobiia bacterium | reverse complement strand
GCCAGGGCCAGGACCCCGCCCGCGGTGTCGAAGACGGCACCGACGGCGGAGAGCTCCTGGAGGCGGGCCGGGCCCTCGGCGCACAGCACCTGCACGGCGTCGGTGTCACACAGCCCGCCGCCGGCGGAGATGGTGTCGGAGAAGTGCAGCTCGGGGGAATCGGGGGAGGCGAGAGCGGCCGCCACCCCGCCCTGGGCGTAGCGGGTGGCGGAGGCTCCGAGCGGCGCCTTGGTGATGAGGCCGACGGACAGACCGGCCCGGGCCGCCGCCAGAGCGACGGACAACCCGGCGACGCCGGCGCCCAGGACGAGGACGTCGCTCACTCAGGCGCAGTGAGCTCGAAGTCAGGAACCGGCCGGTTGCGGTCGTCGACGTGGACGATGCGGGGGGCGAACCCGTCCAGCTCGGCGTCCTCGTATTCGGCGTAGGTGATGACGATCACCCGGTCCCCGTGGTGAACCAGACGGGCGGCGGCACCGTTGAGGGTGACCTCGCCCGGACCGCCGTAGATGGCGTAGGTCTCGAAGCGGGCACCGTTGTCGATGTCGAGCACGGCGACCTGCTCCCACTCCCGGATGTCGGCCCGCTCCATCAGCTCGGGATCGAGCGAGATCGAGCCGACGTAGTTGAGATCCGCCCCCGTGACCGTGGCCCGGTGGATCTTGGACTTCATCATCCGGCGGCGCACGTGGCCTCCCTCGGGGCGAAGGTCACACCGAGATCGACGCTCACCCCGGCGGCGTCGACCACGAACGTCACGTTGTCGATGAGACGGACGGGGCCCACGCGGGCGGCCACCGCCACGAGGACTTCACCCTGCACGATCTCGAGCGGAGCCACGGTGGCGGCGTCCACGACCTCGGCGTACTCGAGGCGCACCAGCTCCTCGGTGGTGGCCACGTTGGCCACGACCCGGCGCAGCCGGCCGGCGTCGCGCTCGCCGCCCAGCACCAGATCGGCCCCGGTGGACAGGGCCCGGAAGAGGATGGTGGCGGCGGCCCGCTCGGCCGGCGCCAGGTTGCGGTTGCGGGAGGACAGGGCGATCCCGTCCGACTCCCGGACCAGCGGAAGACCGACGACCTCCACCGGCAGGCACAGGTCGGCGGCCAGCCGGCGGACGACCGCCAGCTGCTGGGCGTCCTTGCGACCGAAGTAGGCGGTGGCCGGACCGACCAGGGCGAAGAGCTTGGCCACCACGGTGGCGACCCCGTCGAAGTGGCCGGGCCGGCCGGCGCCGCAGAGCCCGTCGCCCAGGCCCTCCACGTGCACCGTGGTGAGGGGCGGGCCGTCGGGATACATCTCGCTCACCGGGGGAGCGAAGACGATGTCGACACCCTCGAGGGCGGCGATGGCGAGGTCGCCGTCGAGGTCACGGGGGTAGCGGGAGAGGTCTTCCTTGGGCCCGAACTGCAACGGGTTCACGAACAGCGAGACCACGACGAGGTCGTGGGCGTCCCGGGCGGCCCGCATCAGCGACTGGTGGCCCTCGTGGAAGGCGCCCATGGTGGGGACGAACCCGATGGTGTCGCCCTTGGCCCGAGCCGCGTCCAGGCGGTCGCGCAGGTCGTCGATGCGGGTGACGAGGACCGATTCCACCTGAGGGTCGAGAACCTTTCGTTCCAGCCCCGTCGTCGGGGTGCCGGACTACTCGGACACCCGTAATCCTAGCGGTGTGCGCCGCACACCCCGCCAACCGGCGGCCGGGGCAACGACCACGTCGGGGGCGACGTCGGCGAGGGGGGCGAGCACGAAGCCCCGCTGGTGGATCCGGGGGTGGGGCACGACCAGATCGGGGTCGTCGACGCGGGCGTCGCCGATCATGAGGATGTCGATGTCGAGCGGCCGGGGTCCCCAGCGCTCGCCGTCGGACGGACGGCCCGCCTCCCCCTCCAGCGCCTTGGCCAGCTCCAGGAGGCTGTGGGGGTCGAGCGTCGTGTCCAGGGCGACGACAGCGTTGAGGTAGTCGGGCTGGGCCGGGCCGCCCATGGGCTCGGTCTCGTAGACGGCGGAGACCGCCACCACCGTCCCGGCCCGGGCGGCGAGCCCGTCGACGGCCGACTGCAGGTGCGTCAGCCGGTCACCCAGGTTCGAACCGAGGCCCAGGTAGGCGATGCTCATCGCTCGGTCGTCACCGTTCGATCCGGACGGCGACGTGGTCGAGCGCCACCGGCACCGGCGGCCGAAGCTTGCGGACGGTCACCACCACACTCTGGACCCGGGAGTCGGACTTGGCGGCGTCGGCGATGCGGGTGGCCAGGGCCTCCAGGAGGGAACAGCCGCCCTTCTCCACCAACCCCACCACCCGGGCGGTCAGGGAGTCGTAGTCGACGGTGTCGGACAGGGTGTCGCTGCGCCCGGCGGCGGTGAGGTCGAGGCGCAGCTCGAGATCGACCTCGAAGGGCTGGGGCCGGGCCTGCTCCTCGGGCAGGACCCCGTGGGCGCCGAGGGCCCGGATGCCGGCAAGGATGATCGTGTCCATGGGACGGATGAGCCTAACGGCCGGTGGTCCTGAACCATCGGCACCCCGACCGGCAGCCCGATCGGCAGGCCATCAGCGGCCGGGGCCGAAGCGGATCACGGCCTTGGAGAAGGGGATCAGGTCCCGCCGGTACTGGCGGTGGACGTCGGCCACGGCCTGGTCGGCCTCGGCCCGCTGGTCCTCCAGCTCGGCGTGCAGGCGGGCGATCTCGGCCCGGGCGTCCTCCAGCTTCTCCTCCAGGGCGATGATCCGCTTCACCCCGGCCAGGCTCACCCCCTCGGTCGTGAGCTCCTGGATGCGCTGCAGCCGGCGGATGTCGCGGTCGGAGTAGCGCCGGGAGCGCCCGACCGTCCGCTGGGGCTCGACGAGGCCCTTGCGCTCGTAGATGCGCAGGGTCTGGGGATGGACCCCGGCCAGCTCGGCGGCCACCGAGATCACATACAGCGCCCGATCCTCTGTGCCTGGCATGTCAGACCCCCAGGTGGTGGCGCGGGTTGGCCGGGCTGGCGGCGGCCAGAGCCTCCACCGCCTGGCGCTGCTCATCGGACAGGCTCTGGGGCACGACGACCTCCACGGTCACGAGCAGGTCGCCGATGCCGCCGGCGGCTTTGGGCATGCCCCGGGCCCGGACCCGCAGCGTCCTGCCATGGGGCGTACCCGGCGGGAGGCGAACCGTCACCGGCTGATCGAGGGTGGGGACGCGCACCTCGGCTCCCAGGGTCGCTTCGGAGAAGGTCACGGGGAGCCGCAGCAGGAGGTCGTCGCCCCGGCGGCCGAAGAGCGGATGGGGAGCGACGGACACGTTGACGAACAGGTCGCCGGGAGGGCCGCCGTTGCGTCCCGGGGTGCCCCTGCCCTTCACCCGGACGCGCTGGCCGTCGGCCACCCCGGCCGGGATGCGCACCTTCACCTCGCGGGTACGGGTCTCGGATCCCCCGCCCCCACAACGGGAACAGGGCTTCTCGACGATCCGGCCGGCCCCGGCACAGCGGGGACACACCTGGGAGAAGGAGAACGGGCCCTGGTC
>JBOGFO010000754.1:0-5056 GCA_050743445.1 Acidimicrobiia bacterium | reverse complement strand
GCTGGATGGGTGACCTGCGCTCGGCCATCGAGCTGCTCTCCGAGCGGCAGGACGTCGGCGGCGTCTGGCTGGCCGGCTCGAGCGCCGGCGGCGCGCTCGCCATCTGCGTGGCCGCCGACGACCCCCGGGTGCGGGGCGTCGTCACCCTGGCCGCGCCGGCGTCGTTCGCGGACTGGGCCGCCAGCCCCGCCCGCCTGCTCGAGTACTCCCGGGAGATCGGGATGATCCGCCATGCCGGCTTCCCGGCCGACCCCGTGGCCTGGGGCAAGCACTTCACCGAGGTGTCCCCCCTGGAGTGCGCGGCCCGGCTCGGGCCCCGGCCGCTGCTCCTCATCCACGGCGACCAGGACGAGGTCGTGCCCCTCTCCGACTCCCGGGCGCTGTACGAGGCGGCCTACGAATCGGCCGACCTCAGGGTCGTGGCGGGGGGCGGACACCGGCTCCGGCACGACCCCCGCGCCGTCGCGCTCCTGATCGGCTGGCTCGCCCGTCAGTCGCCGTAGCTCAGGGTGCCGTCGCGTTCTGGGACATCGCCGCGTCGATGAGCCGGCGCAGCTCGCGGACCACCGGCACCGGGTCGGGGGCCTCGGTGAGGGCCCGGACGACCACGAATCTCGAGGCGCCGGCGGCGAGCAGGTCGGGGATCGACTCCGGGTTGGCGTCGCCGGTGACGAAGAAGGGCAGGCCATCCGGGCCGAGCAGGGTGGCGGCCGTCCGGACGTAGCCCAGGCCGGTTCCGGGACGCCCCGGCTTGGTGGGCGTGGCCACCACCGGCCCCACGCTCACGTAGTCGACGGGCTCCCGCCGGGCGAGGCCCAGCTCGGCCGGGGCGTGGGTGGAGAGCCCGATGACCGCATCGGGGCCGAGGATCTCCCGGGCCACGGCCGGGGGGACGTCGTCCTGCCCCACGTGGACACCGTCGGCGGCGCAGGCCAGGGCCAGGTCGGGCCGGTCGTTGAGCACGAACAGGGCGCCGGCGGACCGGGCCGCTTCCCGGGCGACGCCGGCCCGGCGCAGCAGCTCCCGGTCGTCGAGGTGCTTCTCCCGGAGCTGGACGATGTCGACCCCGGCCCGGCACACCCCCTCGACGAACTCGCCGAGGTCGGCCCGGTCGGGGGTGCACAGGTACAGACGGGCGGCCGCCAGCTGCTCTCGGACCACGGCCCCAACATATGCGCCATGTAGCCTTGCGCTGTGAAAGCACTGGTCCTCGCGGGTGGCGCCGGGACGCGCCTCCGACCCATCACCCACACGAGCGCCAAGCAGCTCGTGCCCCTGGCCAACAAGCCCATCCTCTTCTACGGCCTCGAGGCCATCGCCGAGGCGGGTGTGGTCGAGACGGGCATCGTGGTGGGCGACACGGCCGCCGACATCGAGGCTGCGGTGGGCGACGGGAGCCGCTTCGGCCTGAAGGTCACCTACCTGCGCCAGGAGGCGCCGCTCGGGCTCGCCCACGCCGTCCTCATCGCCCGGGACTTCCTCGGCGAGGAGCCGTTCGTCATGTACCTGGGTGACAACCTGCTGGTGGGCGGGATCAAGGGATTCGTGGACGAGTTCATCCGGGAGCGGCCCGCGGCCCAGGTGCTCCTGACCAAGGTCGAGCGGCCCGAGAACTTCGGGGTGGCCGAACTCGGGCCGGACGGCAGCCTGATCCGCCTGGTGGAGAAGCCGAAGCATCCGAGGAGCGACCTCGCCCTCATCGGCGTGTACCTCTTCGACTCCTCCGTGCACGCCTCCGTGGCCGCCATCTCGCCTTCGGGACGGGGCGAGCTGGAGATCACCGACGCCATCCAGCACCTCGTCGACAGCGGGCATGTCGTGCGGCCTCACGTGCTCGATGGGCCATGGATCGACACCGGGAAGCTCCAGGACCTCCTGGAGGCCAACCGCATCGTGCTCGACTCGATCGACCACCGCCTCGACGGGTCGTTCGACGCCGAGTCCCGCCTCGTCGGCCGGGTGGTGCTGGAGCCGGGCGCCGAGGTCGTCCGCAGCGTGGTCCGGGGCCCGGTCGCCCTCGGCCCCGGATGCCGCATCGTCGACTCCTACGTCGGGCCCTATTCCTCCATCGGGCCCAACTGCGTGATCGTCGACTCCGAGATCGAGCACTCGGTGGTGCTCGAGGGTTCGCGGGTGGAGGGCGTGCGCCGGATCGAGGACAGCCTCATCGGCCGGGACGCCGTCGTCCGCCGGTCGGACACCCAGCCCCGGGCCTACCGCTTCATGCTCTCCGACCACTCCGAGGCCCAGGTGGTCTAGTCCTCGTCGAAGAAAGCCTCCGCGTTGCAGCCGGTTGGATAGTCGGCCGGGGGCCCACAGGCCATGAACATGAAATCCGCCTTCATCGGGGGCGGCCGTATGAGCCCGCGGTGGCTACGAGCGCGTCGCCCGCGCCCCCAAAACCATCGCCAACCGGGCCGGCAAGGCCCGGTGTCGTCCTGTCTGATTCCGGTGTCTGCGGGGGCGTGACTGCCCAGCTTCCTCATCGGGGCGACAATCGAGCGGCAATCCAGTCCGCGAGCTGCGCTTCATCCACATTGTTCGCCGCGAGCGCCACGGCCGCCTTGGTGACGAAGTCGGGGTAGAACTCGACGCCGCCGAACTCCGCCTGTGGGGCGGCGAGCGCCGACTCGGCGAGTTCAAGTCGAGCCGCCTTTGCCAGTACGCCCGCCTCGATCCCGGTGACGGCCTCAGCGATCAGGAGGTAGTCAACGAGATCGAGATACGCCGTCACTGGGCAAGGCGCTCGAGAATCGCCTTGTCCTCCTCGATGATCCCGGTCAGCCGAGCCCGGAACGCCTTGTCCTTCCGACGGGCTTCGATGTGCCCTTGGAGCGCCTGGCGCACGAGCTCGTTCACGGAGATCCCTTCCACGCGCGCCACTACCTCAGCCTCACGGGCCTGAGCGGCATCAACCCGGACCGTCAAAATCTTCTGTTCTTCCTTCATGACAGGATTCTATCACGACAGTACGGGGCCTCGCCTCCCGTCAGAAATGGCCATCGCACCCCCTCGGCATACTCACGAGATCCGCCTCGTCGGCGGAGGCGAGCACATCGGCGGAGGCCCGAGTCACCGGGACCGCGGTGTAGACGGCACCGACCTCGGCCATGCGCTTGCGGTTGCGTTTCTCCCTCTTGGACAACCGCGTCTCGAGCTTCGTGGTGGCCTTCTTGGCGGCGGACGCGGTGGCGGGGCGTAGGGCGCCGGGGCGCATGATGATGCCCTTGCGGTCAACGGAGATGACCGCCACCTCCTCGGAGTTGGCTATGGCGACTCTTCGGGCAGGTTGAGTGCACCGTCGGCGGGGGGCAGGTTGGGCCAGCCCGGCGACGGTAGGTGAGGCGGGTCACGCCCACCTGCCCGAAGATGGTGATGAGGGCTCGCCCATGGCCTGCCTCCACCGAGGGCCGGGCGAGCCCGTCGGCATCGGTGACCTCGTCCAGACGCTGTTCTCGCGCCGCAAGCAGGTCCAGGTGGTCCTGGTCGAGCCGGCGCAGCAGCTCTCGCCCCTCGGTATCGAGAGCTCGCCGTGGTTGAGCTTGGCCGTTCCGTAGTCGCGCAAGAAGCCGAGCATCTCTTCGAACTGTCCCCTGCTCCGGGTGAAGTCGTCGTCGGCACGGGCCAGGCCCATCGCTTGCCGCTGCGGCCTCAGGCCTCCTTGCGCCACCGGTCGAGGACGGCGGCCAGGGTGTCGTCGAAGGGGATGGACGGCGACCAGCCGGTGGCGGCCCGGGCCCGGGTGTTGTCCCCCACCAGGCGGGGCACCTCCACGGGGCGCAGCAGGCTCGGGTCGGGGACGAGCTCGATCGGTTGACGGGCCCTGGCCAGGAGCGCCTCGGCGATCTCGGCCACGCTGCGGCCGATGCCGGAGCACACGTTGTAGACCTCGCCCGGCGTACCCCGTTCCAGCAGCAGGCGGTAGAGCGCCACCACGTCGGTCACGTCGAGGAAGTCCCGGACCGGCTCCAGCGAACCGACCGGGACGTCCTTGCGGTCCTCCCGTTCGGCGGCCGCGATCCGACGGGCCAGGGAGGGGACGAGGAAGTTGCCGGCCTGGCCGGCGCCGGTGTGGTTGAAGGCCCGCACCCGGATGACGGGCAACTTGTCGCCCAGGAACGCCTGGAGGGCCAGGTACTCGGCCGCCACCTTGGAAGCGCCGTAGGGGGTGACGGGCCGCAGGGGCGCCTCCTCGACCAGGGGCAGGTCGGCGTCGGACACCACGCCGTACTCGTCGGCGCTGCCGACCACCAGCACCCGCTCGACCCCGGCGTCCCGGGCGGCCAGGAGGACGTTGAGGGTCCCTTCGGCATTGACCCGGAAGACCTGGGCCGGGCCCGACCACGAGTCGCCGATGTGGGTCACGGCCGCCAGGTGGTAGACGGCCTCGGGCCGGTGGCGGGCCAGGAGGTCCCGGATGGCCCCGCTGTCGGTGACGTCCGCCCCGGCGGCCCGGTCCAGGCCGACCACCTCGTCGCCGGCGGCGGCCAGATGGGCCATGAGCTCGCGGCCCACGAAGCCGTTCGATCCGGTGACGACGGCCTTCACGACGCCGCCAGCCGGTACGCCTCGAGGTGGGCCTTGGCCGACGCCTCCCAGGTGTAGGTGACCGCGGTCTCAGGGCCGCTCCGGCGGAGCCGGTCCGCCACCTCGGTGTCGTCGAGGATCCGGCGCAGCGCCCACGTCAGCGCGCCGGCGTTGCCGGGCGGGACGGCCAGGGCGGCCTCGCCGGCCAGCTCCGCCATGGGGGACCCGGCCGTGGTCACGAGCGGGGCCCCGCAGGCCAGTGCCTCCAGGGCGGGCAGGCCGAATCCCTCCTCCAGCGACGGATAGGCGACGGCCGCCGCCTGGCGCAACAGGGCGGGCAGGGCGCCGTCGGGTATCCAGCGCACCCGCACGACCCGGGTGGCCACCCCGCTGGCCGCCACCGCCGCCCGCACGGCCTCGGTGCCCCACCCCTCACGCCCGGCCAGCACCAGGCGCAGGTCGGGCCGTTCCCGGGTCAGGGCGGCGAACGCCTCCACCAGGACGGGCACGGCCTTGCGGGGCTCCATGG
>JBOGFO010000753.1:0-4181 GCA_050743445.1 Acidimicrobiia bacterium | reverse complement strand
ACCTCGACCCGGGCGTCGCCGCCGAAGAGGACGACGCCGGCCCGGGTGCCGCGGGGCTGGTCGGCGAGCGCCTCCCGGACCCACTCGAGGGCCTCCTCCCGGCCGCCGGCGCCCATGGAGTCGGACGAGTCGACGAGGAAGATGGTGGCCACGCCGCCGCCGCCCCGGGGCAGGGACACGCCGAGGAGGGCGCCGAGGAGGCAGACGGCGATGACGGCCCGGGTGACGAGGCCGGCCCGCCACTGCTTCCGGGGTACGCCGCGGGCCCGGCGGCTGACGAGGTACTCGGCGGCGAGGACGGCGGCCAGGGCGACGAGAATCCAGCGCAGCAAAGGCGACTCGCCCCGGGGGACGCGCTCGCCGGGGGCCGGCGGCCGGGGCCGTACGGGGATGCGGTCGGCGGGTTCGAGCCGGGACTCGGACTCGGGGGCGTTGACGGCGACGGTGATCTCGGGGCGGCTCGGCTGGGCGCTCTCGGCCTCGTCGCCTTCGCCTTCTGCGGCCGCCTCGCCGGCGTTGCCGGTCCGCTGCATGCGGTAGAAGCCGGTGCGGTCGGTGAGGGGGGCGGCGCCGCCGGCGGGGACCTCGACCTTGGTGGCCCCGGGCCGGAATACGGTGGCGGCCTCGCCCGGGGGGATGGGCAGCGGCTCGCCGGCCCGGAGATCAGCCGGCGGCGGGGCGGCGCCGGCCAGGTCGGTCAGGAGCCGGTCGAAGAGGACGGGGAAGGCGACCGACAGGGGCAGGTTGGAGTCGGCCAGCTTGAACCCGAGGTAGGCGAAGGCCCGTCCGCCGCGGCTGCCCCGCACCAGGAGGGGGGTCTCCTCCGAGCCGACCAGGATCTCGTCGTCGCCGGCCGGCTTGATGCGCTGGGCCGTCGCCATGCCCACGTCGGAGAGGTCGAGGCCGGTGAGCAGCGGGTGGTCGGAGCGGACGAGGGCGACGGCGGGGGTCTCGACGTCGCCGGTGGTGGTCACGCCGGGGGCGCCGCCGGGTGGGGCGATGGCCAGCCAGGGAGCGCCGGGATCGGCGGGGACGGGAACGCCGTCGTAGATGGCGAGGTCGGCGCCGGGGGCGGGGCGGGACGTCTCGCTGCGCTCCACGGTGACGCCGGGCAGGGCGGCCAGGAGCCGTTCCAGGAACAGGTCTTCGGGGCCGGCCAGGAGGATGCGGAGGTGGGGCCGGGGGGCGGCGGCGGCGTAGGCGTGGTTGTCGGCGGGGAGGAGGTCGTCGCCTTCCAGGAAGGCCTCCACCCGCTCGCCCGAGGGCAGGTCGACGGACCGCTCCACCAGCCCGCCGGCGGGGAGCCGGACCTCTTCGGTGTGCTGGGTGCGGCCGTCCACGTCGAGGCGCAGGCGCTGGGTGGCGGCCGCCCCGCCGGTGTTGCGCAGGGTGACCAGCGCGTGGAGGCCGGAGCCCCGGGGCTCGACGGCCAGGCGGGTGATGGCCCGGTTGGTTGAGCGGTCGCCGATGCGCTCGTAGCGGGTGCCGGGCGGGAGCAGCTTGCGCTCGGTGGCGGAGAGGCCGCCGTCGGAGAGGAACACGAAGCCGATGGGGACGCCGGGCGTCTCCAGGGATTCGGCCAGGGTAAAGGCGCCGGCGAAGTCGGCCGTGCCCATGGGCGGGGGGATGGCGGCCAGCCCCTCGGAGAAGGCGCCGCCGTCGTTGCTGGCCGAGAGGAGCACCCGGGGCTGGGCCGAGGCCAGGACGATGCTGGCCTGCCCGCCGGCGGGGATCTGCTTCCGGAGCTCCTCGGCCTGGGCTTTGGCGGCGCCGAGCCGGTCGGGCTCGCCGTCGAGGGCGGCCATGGACCCCGACCCGTCGACGATGAACACGGTGTGGCGGGCCAGGGGAGCCGCCGTCAGCCGGACCGGCCGGGCCACCGAGGTGGCGAGGAGGATCACCGCCAGCAACTGGAGGAGCAGCAGAACCGACGGCCGCAGCTTCTGCCACGGCGATGCCGCCGACACCGGCTGTGCCAGCGGCTCCCACAAGTAGGTCGACGCCACGACCACCTGCGGCCGTTTTGGCCGGAGGATGTGCACCACGATGACCGGGATGGCCAGGGCGAGGAGCAGGAGCCCCGCCGGCGCCGCGAACGTCATCGCAGGACGCCGGCTTGGCGCCAGCCGCCCAGGAGGAGGGGCTCGAGATCGTCGGTGGCGCCGACGCGGATGTAGGCGGCGCCGGCGGCCCGGCAGCGGCAGGCGACTTCGTCGGCCCAGGCGCCGGCCGCCTTGGTATAGGCGGCCACCGTCTCGGGCGAGCAGCTGACGGCCACCGCCCCGCCGCCTTCGGCGTCGACCAGCTCCAGGTCGCCGATCAGCTCGGGGTGGAGGTCCTCGTCGGAGAGCACGTGGACGACGACCACGTCGCCGCCCCGGGCGGGCAGGCGGGACAGGCCCGTGTCCCACTCGGGGGTGAGCAGGTCGGAGCACACGATCGTGAGTCCCGGCGGCCCGGGCCGGGCCAGGAGATGGGTGGCGGCGGCCACCAGGGGCGTGGTGCCCTCGGCCGACAGTCCGGCCAGGTGGCGGAACAGCAGGGGAGCGGCGGCCCGTCCGGTGAAGCGCGGGGCGGCGCCCTCGAAGGGGAAGGTGTGGAGGCTGACGGGGTCTCGCCGTACCAGGGCCACGAACCCGAGGGCGGCGGCCACCCGGGCGGCCTGGAGCAGCTTGCTGGGTTGTCCGGGCTTGGCCCGGCCCATCGACGCCGACGTGTCGACGAGCAGCCGCAGGTGCACCTCGTCCTCGGCTTCGTAGAGCTTGAGGAGCAGCACGTCGAGGCGGGCGTAGAGGTGGTAGTCGATGCGGCGGAAGTCGTCGCCGGGGTGGTACGTCCGGTAGTCGGCGAAGTCGAGCGAGGCCCCGTGGCGCGCCGACCGGTGCTCGCCGGCCATCTGGCCCGCGAGGCGCCGACGGGTCCCCATCTGGAGGGTCTCCAGGCGGGCCAGGAGCCGGGGCGGCAGGAGCTCGGTCACCGGGCGCGCCGCCGCGTACGTGCGTTCATCTGTCGAGCCCCATGGGGTCCGACGAATGAACGCATGTTGGAATGGCGGACGGGTGGGCGGCGGGCGGCCATTGGGTCGCTCGGTTACTCGGCGCCGCGCAGGCCGGCGGACGGCTCGGGGACGGACTCGAGGACGGCGGCGACCACGTCGTCGGCGGCGACCCCGTCGGCGGTGGCCTCGTAGCCCAGCACCAGGCGGTGGCGGAGAGCGGGGGCCGCCATACGCCGGATGTCGGCGGCCGACACGTTCGGACGGCCGTCGAGCAGGGCGGCCGCCTTCGCCGCCAGGATCAGCGCCTGGGCGCCCCGGGGCGAGGCGCCGTGGCGGACGTAGCGGTCGACGGAGCTCGGCGAGCCGGGCGACTTGGGATGGGTGGCCACCACCAGGTCGACGGCGTGGGCCGTCAGGTGGGAGGCGACGGGCACCTGGCGGGTCAGCTCCACCATGGCGCCGAGGGTGGCGGCGTCGGCCACCGGCTCGACGGTGGCGCCGGCGGCGCCGGTGGTGCGCTCCACGATGGCGGCCAGCTCGGTGGCGGACGGGAAGGGCACCAGGGCCTTGAGCAGGAACCGGTCGAGCTGGGCCTCGGGCAGCGGGTAGGTGCCCTCCATCTCGATGGGGTTCTGGGTGGCCATGACCAGGAACGGCCGGGGCAGCGGCCGGGTCTCGCCGGCCACGGTCACGCAGCGCTCGGCCATGGCCTCGAGCAGGGCGGACTGGGTCTTGGGCGTGGCCCGGTTGATCTCGTCGGCCAGCACCAGGTGGGCGAACACCGGCCCGGGCCGGTATCGGAACCGGCGGTGGCCGTGGTCGTCCTCCTCCAGGACATTGGTGCCCACGATGTCGGCCGGCATGAGGTCGGGGGTGAACTGCAGCCGGGAGAAGCTGAGGTCGAGCGCCTGGGCCAGGGTCTTGAGCAGCACGGTCTTGCCCAGCCCGGGCACGCCTTCGAGCAGGGCGTGCCCCTCGCACACCAGGCACACCAGCACATCGCGCACGAGATTGGTCTGGCCCACGATGACCCGGCCTACCTGCTCCTCGATGGCCGCCGCCACCCGGGCGTAGTCCTCGGGACTGATGGTGGACCGCGGCCCCGGATCGGAGACGGCGCTCATCGGGCCACCCCCGCGGCGGCGCCGGCGGACTGGCGAGGTGGTCGCGATTGACCCCATGG
>JBOGFO010000752.1:0-8014 GCA_050743445.1 Acidimicrobiia bacterium | reverse complement strand
CTCCTCGGCCGTGATGCTCTACGGCATGTCCATCGTGTTCGGGTTCGTGGGCGACACCCGGCTCTCGGAGATCGCCTCCTTCATCCGGGACGGCGGCGGCGACGCCCTCTTCGACGTGGCCGTCTTCTTCACCCTGGCGGGCTTCGCCTTCAAGATCTCCGCCGTGCCCTTCCACTTCTGGGCGCCCGACACCTACGAGGGCGCCCCCACCCCGGTGACCGCCTTCCTGTCGGTGGCGTCCAAAGCGGGCGGGTTCGTGGCGCTGCTCAGCATCGTGTATTTCGGGTTCTTCGCCCGGGAAGCGTCCTGGCAGCCGATCCTGTGGGTGCTGGCGGCGGCGTCGATGACGCTGGGCAACCTGGTGGCCATCCGCCAGACGAACATCGTGCGGATGCTGGCCTACTCCTCCATCGCCCAGGGCGGCTTCATCCTGGTGCCCTTCGCCGTGGCCAACCAGGGCCCGCAACCGATCGACGCCGCCTTCTCAGCCACCGTCGTCTACCTGCTGATCTACTCGGCCATGAACCTGGGCGCCTTCGCCGTGGTAATCGCCGTGGCCCGCAAGACCCGCTCCGGTGAGATCGACTCCTACACCGGGTTGTTCAATTACGCCCCGGGCCTGGCTGTCACCATGTCGGCCTTTCTGTTCTCGCTGGCCGGGATCCCGCCTCTGGCCGGGTGGTACGCCAAGTTCGTGGTGTTCAAGGCCGTGATCGACGCCGGCAATACCCAGGCGGTGATCCTCGGGGTCGTCGCCGCCGTCAACTCGGTGATCTCGCTCTTCTATTACGCCCGGGTGGCCGGGACGATGTGGTTCCAGCCCGCGCCCGGCGGCGAGACCGCCTCCGCCGTCCGGGTACCGGCCACCCTCGGGGCGGCCATCGGCCTGTCGATGGTCGTCGTACTGGTCGTCGGTGCCTACCCCCAGTTCTTCGCCCGCCTGGGAGAACTGGCCACCCTGGGGCGCTGAGCCGCGCCGCCCCGCATCACCAGCGTGGCGCTCGCCGACCGCCTCGCCGAGCGCATCCGCCGCCAAGGTCCGCTGTCGTTCGACGCCTGGATGGAAGCCGCCCTCTACGACCCCGAGGGTGGATTCTTCTCGGCAGGCGGGGGCGCGGGTCGCGCCGGGTCGGACTTCATCACCAGCCCCGAGGTCGGGGGCCTGTTCGGGACCCTGGTGGCCCGCTTCCTCGACGATCAGTGGGACCGGCTCGGGGCCCACGACCCCTACCTGGTGGTGGAGGCCGGTGCCGGGCGGGGACGGCTGGCCCGGGCCGTGCTCAACGCCGCGCCCCGCTGCTCACCGGCCTTGCGCTACGTCCTCGTGGAGCGGTCGGCCGCTCTGCGCCGGCTCCAGTCAGACGAGCTCGCCCTCGAGCCGGCGGCCATCGCCCTCGGCCCGGCGGTGGCCCCCGAGCCAGACGAGGCGCCCGAGCCCGTCGCCGGCCTCGGGCCGCTCGCCACTTCCCTGCCCCATCTTCCGGCCATGCCGTTCGCCGGTGTGGTGGTGGCCAACGAGCTCCTCGACAACCTTCCCTTCCGTATCGTCGAGCGGGCCGCCGGGAGCTGGCTCGAGATCCGGGTGGGGGAGGGCGGCCGCGAGGTCGCCGTTGCCGCCGACGAGGCGCTCTCCGCCGAGGCGGATGCCCTGGTGGCCGCCCTGGAGGTACCCGACGGCACCCGGCTCCCGATCCAGTCGGCGATGAGGGAGTGGCTGGCCGAGACAGCCTCCGTCCTGCGCCGGGGAACCGTGGCCGTCATCGACTACGCCGCCTCCGCCGGTGAGCTGGTGGCCCGGGGTCAGGATGGCTGGCTGCGGACCTACCGGGCGCAGCACCGGGGCGGGTCGCCCCTGGAGGCGGCGGGCACCCAGGACATCACCGCCGACGTCTGCCTCGAGGCGCTGCGCCGTTCGGCGGCCAGGGCCGGGTTGGCGATCGTCCAGGAGACGTCGCAGGCCGACTGGCTCCGCTCCCTCGGGGTCGGGTCCCTGGTCGAGGAGGCCCGCGCCGCCTGGTCGGCGCGGACGATCAATGACCTGGACGCGCTGAAGGCCCGGAGCCTGGTTCAGGAGGCCGACGCCCTCACCGACCCCGATGGCCTCGGCGCCCACACGGTCGTGATACTGGAGAAGCGGTGAACCAGCACTGGACGTGGCGGGACGGGCCGGTCGAGCCGGGGGCGGCGGTCGTCGTCGACATCGACGGGGTCCTCTCCGACGCCGCTTCCCGGCAGCACTACCTGGAGGACGAGCGGCCGGATTGGCGGGGCTTCTTCAACGCCGCCGGGGACGACCCGCTGATCGAAGAGGTGAAGATCCTCCTCGACCTGCTCGACCCCGGGCTGCGGGTGCTGCTCCTCACCGGCCGCCCCTCCCGTGTCCACCCCCTCACCGAGGCGTGGCTGGAGCACTACGGCATCCGTTGGGATCTCCTCGTCATGCGGGCCGGCGGCGACTACAGCCAGGCCCGGGAGTTCAAGCAGCAGGCGGTGGCCGACCTGCGGGCGGCGGGATTCGACCTGCGCCTGGCCTTCGAGGACGACCGCCGCAACGCGGAGATGTTCCGCGACCAGGCCGTGCCCTGCATCTATCTCCATTCGGGGTATTACGACTGATATGTCCAGGAACTCCCAGGGCGGCGCTACCGTTCTTACGGGTAGGTGATGCAGACGATGAACAAGAACACGTTCAAGACGTTCGTGCTTCTGGCCGGCCTCGCCGGCCTCCTGGTCATGTTCGGGCGGGTGCTCGGCGGCCCCGGCGGGGCCGTGATCGGGCTCTTCCTGGGTCTGCTGCTGGTCGGAGGTTCCTACTGGTTCTCCGACAAGCTCGCCATCAAGGCCGCCCGGGCCGTCCCCGCCTCCGAGACGGAGATGCCGGAGTACTACCGGATCATGCGGGAGCTGAGCGACCGCATGAACATGCCCATGCCCAAGCTCTACGTCACCCCGGACCTCCAGCCCAACGCGTTCGCCACCGGGCGGAACCCTGACCACGCGGCGGTGGCCGTGACCCAGGGGATCCTCCAGATCCTCGACTGGTCGGAGCTGCGGGGCGTGCTCGCCCACGAGCTCTCCCACGTCGGCAACCGCGACATCCTCATCGGCTCGGTGGCCGCCGCCATCGCCACCGGCATCAGCTTCATCGCCAACATGGCCATGTGGGGCGCCATGTGGGGCGGCGGCCGCGACGACGACGAGGGCGGGAACCCCTTCGCCATCCTTCTCCTCGCCATCCTGGCGCCCATGGCCGCCGGGCTGCTCCAGATGGCGCTCTCGCGTTCCCGGGAGTTCGAGGCGGACCGCACGGGCGCCCATGTCATCGGCGACGGTGAGCCGCTGGCCCGGGCGCTCCTCAAGCTGGATGCCGCCGCCCGGCGCATCCCCATGAACGTGCAGCCGGCGCAGGCTCAGAAGTACATCGTGAACCCGCTGACCGGCCGCAAGGTGAGCTTCGGCCGGCTCTTCACCACCCACCCGCCGACCGAGGACCGGGTCGAGCGCCTCCGCACGATGCGCATGTCCGGTCCGGCCGGCCAGGGCGGGCTCATCCGCTAGTCGAGCGGCGCCAACGAGATGACCGGCGAGGCGGCCGGGCAGCTCCCCAGTGAGCCATGGAAGGGCTTGTTCGAGAAGTTGAAGATACCGCCGTCCTCGGCCACCATCAGGTAGCCGTTCCCGAAGGCGACCATCCCCGACATGGGCTTGTTGAGCTTCGTGCTGCCCATGGCTCCCCGGAACACTGACTGGAAGGTGAAGACGCCACCGTCGGACGCCACCAGCCAGTAGCCCACGCCGTCGGGGTCGGGCACGAGGGACTGCACGGGCTTGTTGAGCTTGATGCTTCCGGTGGAGCCGTAGAAGGCGGCGTCGCCGAAGGTGAAGACACCGCCGTCGGAGGCGACCATGTAGTACCCGTTGCCCGACGGGGTCGCCACCGAGTCGAGCACCGGCCCGTTCAGCTTGATGGCGGCCAGGTCCCCCCGGTGCACGGCGTTGCCGAAGGCGAGGACGCGGCCCTTGCTGGTGAAGGCCCAGTAGCCGGCTCCTGAGGGAGTGGCCGACACGCTCGTGACCTGTTCGCCGGAGACGAGCTTGCTGCGGTCGACGTTGCCGAAGTGCTGGGCGTCGCCCATGGCGAACACCTGGCCGATGTTGTTGATCACCCAGTAGCCGTTGCCCGAGGGGGTCGGTTCCAGGTCGACGGCCGAGTTGGGCGCCATCTTGAAGAAGCCGTGCTGGCGGGCGTCACCGAAGCGGTAGACGCTGCCGTCGGAGCTCACCATCCAGTAGCCGGAGCGCGGGCCGGGAGGAAGTGGGGCTCCCGGGGTCGGCGGGGCTATGACCACGGCCAGGCTGTTGGGAGCACCCCGTTCGCCGGCCGAGTTGTCGTCGTCGACCGGGCGGCTGACGACCTGGCCCTCCTTCACGAACACGGTTCCGCCTCCACCGTCGAAGTTCATGCCGTGGGTAGCCCCGAGGCCGCGGAGGAAGTTGGCCGCCTCGGGCAGGGACATGCCCCCGGAGGCGCTCCGGCGACCGTCCACGGTCACGATGAAGACGTCGCCGGCGTCGC
The DNA here is from genome assembly GCA_050743445.1 of Acidimicrobiia bacterium. Taxonomy (GTDB): domain Bacteria; phylum Actinomycetota; class Acidimicrobiia; order IMCC26256; family BP-133; genus CAWBJP01. Next base: position 3,438 of record JBOGFO010000752.1, on the reverse strand, counting down.
TGAAGCCCACGAAGGTCCGGGGCTGGCGGCTGGTCACGAAGCTGTCCCCGTTGTCGGGGTAGGCGTTCTGGCCGTCGCCGATGATGAACGGGTTGCCGCCGAGGGCCTCGACCGGGTGGTGGGCGCTGTCGGCGCGGACCTCCACCTGGCGCACCCCGCGGTTCCACAGATCCCGCAGGAAGGTGGCGGCCGACCCCTTGCCGGAGAGGACGGCCCCGCCCGCCGGGATGGTCGAGTCGGCGTTGTCCAGGGCGGACAGGTTGACCGTGACGGTCTGGCCCAGGGGAGCCAGCTTGGTGCCGGGCGAAACGATCAGCTCGACGGTGCCCGACCCCGACGACCGGGTCCTGGAGCCCCAGTCGGAGGTGTAGAGGTTGAGGCCGTTGCTTGGGAACGCGCTGGTGTTGATGCCGCTGAAGCCCAGCGTCCGGGGTGTGCCCTCTTTGGTCTTCACGGTTGCCGTCCAGGGCAGGTCACCCATGCCGACCCGCCCGTTGGCGAAGACGTACAGGTGGGGCCGGCCCTGGTTCGGTGTGCGGATCAGGCGGCCCTGCGTGACGACGCCGCCCAAGGGCTCGTGGTCGCTGTCGTGGAAGTCGCCGTTGATCCCGAGCAGGCAGCCCAGACCGCGGCACTGGCTGCTCGGCACTTCCAGGCTCTCGTCGTCGTGGGCGATCCGGTCGTTGCTGTTCACCACCCGGAGGCGGATCGGCGCGTTCGGCGCGATGTGGCCCACGGTGGCGTCCTGCGCCGGGCTGTCGCGCCGCATCTTCAGGAACTCGACGCCCTCGGCCACGGTCGAACACCCGGCGGTGGATTTGAATCCGGACGGGATCTTGGTGGTCGACCCGGCACCGGGCATGGGAACAGCGACTGCCGTGAGGAGCACGGCAAAGACAATCGGCCCTAGCCTCCGCATTTATCACTCCGCGTTCTGAAAGCCCGCCTGGGGACGACGGCGCCCGAAAGGGACAGAGGCCCACTATTTCGGTACGCAGAGTGGCAAAACCTCTAGGTATTTCGCGCAGAGAGTGGCAAATTCAACCTAGTCGCGCAAATTGACGAATTGCAGCGGAATGCCGAAATCGTGCCCTTTCAGGCCGGTAATTGCCGCCTGCAGATCGTCCTTCTTTTTCCCGCTCACGCGGAGCTGGTCGCCCTGGACCTGGCTCTGGACACCCTTCAGGCTGAGGCCCTTCAGGAACTTGTTGATGTCTCGGGCCTTGTCGTCGGTGATGCCGACGTTGAGGGTCACGGTCTGGCGGACGGTGCCCTTGGCCGCCTCCGTCACCCGCCCGTAGGCCAGGGCCTTGAGCGAGACGTTCCGCCGGATGAGCTTCTCCTCCAGGACCTGGACGAGCGCCTTCAGCTTCTGCTCGGTGTTCGAGTGCAGCTCGAGCTCATGGCCCGAGAGCTCGAGCGAGGACTCGGTCCCCTTGAAATCAAAGCGGTTCACGATTTCCCGCTGAGCCTGGTCGAGGGCGTTCCTGACCTCTTGCATGTCGACCTGGGACACGACATCGAAGCTGGGCATGCCCGATATGCTACGTGGACAGGGGTCGGTGTCCGAGAGGCCAAAGGAGGCGGTCTGTAAAACCGCTGCGGAAGCTACGATGGTTCGAACCCATCCCGGCCCACTGAGTACGAAGGCCCTGGTCCGAGCGACCCGGGCCTTTCCCTTTGCCCGGCGGTGCCGGCACGGCCGTTCCCGGCCAAGCCCACTGCGGGCGCGTGGCGAAACCCTGAGTATCACTGCGTGCGTTAGCGAATGCTGACTAAATTGCGCGCTTACAAAAGGGGAAACCTGCCGACCACGCGGGGAGGGCCGCCGTGCGGGAGAAGCTCGGATGGGGATTTGTCGGATTTGTCGCAGCCGGATTGTGCTTTGTCGGGAGCCCGGGGAGTTCGGCGGCAGCCGCCGAGCTGGGCCCGGAGACCTGCTACATCGTGGCCGACGGCAACGTCGACGCCAGGGACGGCCGGGCTGAGGACCTGCTCACCATGGTGGACCGGTCCGACACCGACCCGGTCACCAACGAGACCGACATCGGGACGGGTACCGGGACCTTCAACATCGAGGCCATCGCGCTCCAGCCCGGCACCGGCGTGCTCTTCGCCGCCGACGGCGGGACGATCGGAACGCTCGACACCACGACCGGGCTGTTCACAGCCCTGGGGCCGGTAGGGAAAGGGTCGGGTGCCATCGGCGACCGGAGGATGAAGGACCTCGACGGTCTCTCCTTCGATGCCACCACCGGCTTCCTCTACGCCTCGGAGCGCCGTTCGTCCGGCGAGGACCTCCTCCTCCGGATCGATCCCGTCGCCGGCACCGTGGTGCCCGGGGCCATCGACGGTGAGGACTACGTCGTCGTCAACGGCGTCGCCGGCCTGCCCGACATCGACGCCATATCCGTCGACCCGGTCGACGGCTCCATGTACGCCGTGGCCAACGACGATGGTCGCCGGGACCACCTGGTGCGCATCGACAAGGCCACCGGGGAGGCCACTGACATCGGGGTCCTCGGGGCCCAGGACGTGGAGGGGCTGGGCTTTGCCAGCGGTCAGCTCATCGGCACCACCGGCAAGGTCGACGGCCTGGAGGGCATCTGGGACATCGACAAGGCCACCGGGGAGGCGAGCCACCGGCGGCCTCTGGACAACGGCCGGGACTACGAGTCGTTCGACTGCCTGAACGCCCCCAACCCGCTCCCGCCGCCGCCCCCGCCGATCGAGACCCCGCGGACGGAGCCGCCGGTCGACAATCCCCCGGCACCCATCGAGGTTCCCGAACGCACCCCCCAGGCCGAGGTGGAGCCGGTGGTCGTAGCCCCTCCGGCGGCACCTGTCGTCGAGCCGGCGGCCGAGCTGCCCCGGACGGGGCGGGAGGACCGGCGCCTGGTGCTGGCCAGCGGTATCGGGCTGGCCGTCGGGGGCCTGGCGGTCATCGGCGGCACCCGCCGCCCGGTCGGGAGGAAGCGTCGCCGGGCGTAGTTGCTATCCTGTCCGCCGGACGCCCCCTTAGCTCAGACGGCAGAGCACTTCCATGGTAAGGAGCCCCATGCGAAACACTGTGCTCAGGGGTAAAAGCCCAGGTCACGGCTGAGCGGAAGTTGTCCAGTTACCTACTGCAGATCGGGGTGTTGAGCCGTCCCAACGGGCAGCCCTAGATGTCCGAGCCGGCGGTCAGATGACGGCGTACGCCGCTCGGCACGCGGGATGGGCAACTGCGCTGATCTCTTGACCCCCAGGCAGCCAAGGGGCGTTCCAGCGGGTTCGCACAGGTCCGCAGCGCGGGCCTGATCAGGGGCTACGTGTACGGCCTCGTGCGGGTCGTGCCTGCTGAGTCCGGAGCAGTTGGCTCCCAAGCTGGCTCCCCACCAGGGCGGGACCGCCAGCCCGAGCAGACCTCAGAATCCCGAAAGGTGCGTGGCTCGATTC
>JBOGFO010000751.1:0-1746 GCA_050743445.1 Acidimicrobiia bacterium | reverse complement strand
GTCTGGGTCAGCTGACCGGAGAAGGGCGTGGCCCCGAAGGCCCGCACGCCGCCGTTGACGTCGGCCACCAGGTAACCCGGGTCGGTGTTGCCCACCGACAGGCCCGGCCCATCCGAGCCGGTGCCGCCGGCCGGGACCGTGGTGGGGGTGGTGGTGGTCGTCGTCGTGGTGGCCGGGGCCGCCGTCGTCGCCGTGGTCGGCGGCGGGAGGGCGGGGAGGGTGGCGAGGGCGGCGGCGGCGTCCAGCCGGCCGACGCAGTACTGGGCGCCGCCACAGGAGACGCTGTCGTCGGCGGTGGACAGCATGGTGTTCACGGCCGCCTGGGCGGTCAGGCCCCGGGCCATGAGCAGGGCCAGCGTCCCCGACACGTAGGGGGCGGCCATCGACGTCCCGTGCAGCTCGGCGTACTGGTTGGTCTTCCCCGACCGCCAGTACGAGGAGTGGATCTTCTTGGTGGCGTCGCTGCTGCTCGATCCGCCGGGAGCGAGGATGGCCCAGCGGGCGTTGCCCAGCGGGCTGGAGTAGCTGGTCATCTTGCCGTCGTGGCCCGCGGCGCCGACGATCACGGCCGGGATGTCGCCGTAGTTGGCACCGCCCAGGCCGAGGAAGTTGTCGTTGCCGGCAGCCAGCACGACCACTGAGCCGTGCTCCCAGGCGTACTCGATGCTCTCGGTGAGGATGCTCCCGCTGCCGAACAGCGACCCCGCCAGGCCGCCGCTGATGCTCAGGTTCACGACCCGGGCGCCATGATCCACCGCCCACTTCACCCCGGCGTTGATGTCCTCGGCCAGGCCGCTGTCCTCGTCGAGGGCCTTGACCACCAGCAGGCGGGCGTCCGGTGCCGTTCCGGCGCCGCCCTTGCCGTTGCCGGTGATGGCGGCGGCGATGCCGGCCACGTGGGTGCCGTGACCGTTGTCGTCCTGGCCCAGACCCGGGCCCTGGCTGCAGCCGGAGGCCTTGCCACCGGAGTCCCGGCAGTCGGCGGTCCCGACGATCTTGCCCGCCAGGTCTTCATGTGTCAGGTCCACGCCGGTGTCGACGATCCCGATGGTGATGCCGAGTCCGGTGCTCTTCGTCCACGCCGCCGGGGCGCCGATGTGGTCCAGGCCCCACTGCTTGTCCCGGGCCGGATCAGTGGTGGCGGCGGCGCGCGTCACCCAGGGGACTCCGGCGCCGGCCAGAGACGCGGCGACGACCAGGGCGGCTGTGAGCCGGCGGCGGGGAATCACCAGCGGTCCCTCCCAAGGAACGCGTGACGCGAGCAACGACACGACTCCATTCGCCGCCGCCCACCGACCTCCTCGCCGCCCCGGACGGGATTGTCGGGAAGGGATCGATTCGTACCTTGACGCCACGCGCACCTTCGTGCACCATCGACAGCGATGCGCCAACTGCTGATCTTCGCCGGACTCCTGCTTACCTAGGGCGAGCGCCCGCATACCGGCGCTCGCCTGTAGCCTCCTGGTCACTCGGCCAGGGGGTTTTTTTATTCCGGGGACACCCAGAACCCCGGGTTTTGTTGCCCTGAAACCCGCTGTCGCCCGACACGCAGAGGAGAGGTCCGATGCCTCCGGAACCCACGACTCCCAGGCCCATGCCCTTCGAGAAGTACCGCCCCGTCTCCCCCTTCGGGGACACCCCGGCCCCCGGGCCCCTCGGGGTGCCCGGGCTCAGTGACCGCACCTGGCCCGACCGGCGGATCGAGAAGGCGCCCCTGTGGTGCTCCGTGGACCTGCGCGACGGCAA
>JBOGFO010000750.1:0-2857 GCA_050743445.1 Acidimicrobiia bacterium | reverse complement strand
CCAGCGCCACGTAGTACTCGATCTCGCCGAGGTCGCGTCCCGACCGGTCGGCGTAGCGGGTGGCGATCTCCTTGCGGCCCGGGAACCCGGGGGCAGTGGTCGGCGCCCAGAAGAGGGGTGAGAACTCGTCGCCCGGCTCGGTCCAGTACATGAGCAGCATGCCGACGTCGGCCAGCGGGTCGCCGAGGGTGCACAGCTCCCAGTCGAGGATGGCCAGGATCCGGCCGTCCTCGGGGGCGACGATGGCGTTGTCCAGCCGGTAGTCGCCGTGGACGATGGACGTGCGTTCCTGGGGCGGGATGTTGCGGGCCAGGCGCTCGGCCACCTCCTCCACCACCGGGAGGTCCCGGGTCTGGGATTTCTCCCACTGGCCCCGCCAGCGCCGCAGGACCCGCTCCACATAGCCGTCGGGCCGCCCCAGGTCGCCGAGGCCGACGGTGGCGGGGTCGAGGGCGTGGAGGTCGACCAGGGTGTCGATCAGGGACTCGGCCGCCGCCCGGCGCACCGGTTCGCCAACCGTGGCCGCCACCTCGGGATCGCGCAGGACGAGGCCGTCCACGAAGCGCATCACGTAGAAGGGGGCGCCGTTCACGCTGTCGTCGGGGGAGAGCCCGACCACGGGCGGGACGGGGACGGCCGAGCCGGCCAGGGCGGAGATGATGCGGTGCTCCCGGCCCATGTCGTGGGCCGAGGCCAGCAGGGTGCCCCCCGGGGGCCGGCGGAGCACCCACGCCCCGCCGGCCTCGTCCGTGACCCTGTAGCTGAGGTTGGACCGCCCCCCGGCGATGAGCGTGAACGTCAGCGGGGGGCGGACGTCGGGTGCGTGCGCGGTCAGCCAGCCGGTTACCGCCTCGACATCGATGCTCAACCGCTGACGGCCTTGGCCAGGTCGTCGGCGAAGTCCTCGTAGGGGTAGATGGCCAGGCATTCGGTCTTCACGGCGCCACCCATCTCCACCACGATCGGCAGCCCGGCCAGGGCCTGGTCGACGGTGCGCCCGTCGGGCAGGTCGACCACGGCCAGGACGGTCCGCTGGCCGGCCACCTTCCCCAGGCCCTTGATGGCACCGGCCTGTACGGGGCCCATGGCCGCCTGGGCCTCGCGGTTCCAGATCTCGGTGAGCTGGGCGTTGGACATGTCGTCGGGCTGATGGATGTCGAAGCGGATGAAGTACAAGGCCATCGGAGGACCTCCGTCGTCGCGTCGCTGGGGTGCGGCCCGGCAGGTTATCCAAGACCCGGACGCGTTGGTTGACCTCGTCTCGGCGCAAGAATTCCAACCAGTTGGAAAATCTGCGCCGAGATCTCTTCGGGTCTCCGCTCCGCTCACCGGCGCCGCAGGTGGCGGAGGCGGACTTCGAAAGCCGACATACACTCCACCTCTCATGTCGGTGCTCGATGAGATCCTGGCGTCGAAACGGGACGAGATCGCCCGCCTGCGGAGCCGCGGGAACGCCCTGGAGGGCGAGGCCCGGGCCCTCCCGCCGCCCCGCGACTTCGCCGGGGCGCTGCGGCGGGCCGACGGCCGGGTGGCGGTGATCGCCGAGATCAAGCGCCGCTCGCCCTCCAAGGGGGTCCTGGCTCCCGACCTCGACCCGCCCGCCACCGCTCGGCGCTACGCCGCCGGCGGGGCGGCGGCCCTGTCGGTCCTGACCGACGGCCCGTACTTCGACGGTTCCCTCGAGGACCTGGCCGCCGCTCGGGAGGCGGTGAGGCTGCCCGTCCTGCGCAAGGACTTCACCCTCGATCCCCTCCAGATCGTCGAGGCCCGGGCGGCGGGAGCCGATGCCGTCCTCCTCATCACCGCCGCCCTGCCCGACGACGCCCTTCTCGCCGACCTGGCTGCGGCCGCCGCCGACCTCGGCCTCGCCGCGCTGGTGGAGGTCGACGACGACGCCGGTCTCGACCGGGCCCTGCGGGCCGGCGCCGGCCTGGTCGGGGTGACCAACCGCGACCTGCGCACCTTCGGGGAGGATCTCTCGACCGCCGAACGGCTCGCCGCCCGCATCCCGGCCGAGGTCGTCGCCGTGGCGGAGAGCGCCATCCGCTCGCCGTCCGACGCCCAGCGGATGGCGGACGCCGGCTTCGACGCCGTCCTGGTGGGCGAGGCACTGGTCAAGGCCGACGATCCCGAGGCCGCCGTCGCTTCACTCGCCGTTGTCATCCCGTCCCGGGCCGCGTCCCGGGTCCAAGCCCCAGGAGGTAGCTGATGCGGTACCTGCTGAACCCCGAGCAGATCCCGACCGCCTGGTTCAACGTCGCCCCTCACCTGCCCGAGCCGCTGTCGCCCCCCATGCACCCGGGGACGGGAGAGCCGGTCGGGCCCGACGACCTGGCCCCGCTCTTTCCCATGGCCCTGATCGGCCAGGAGATGTCGGGCGATCCCTGGATCGACATCCCCGGCGAGGTCCTCGACATCCTCAAGCTGTGGCGCCCGACCCCGCTCGTCCGCGCCCGGCGCCTCGAGGAGGCCCTCGATACGCCGGCCCGGATCTACTACAAGGACGAGTCCGTCTCGCCGGCCGGATCCCACAAGCCGAACACGGCGGTGGCCCAGGCCTTCTACAACAAGGCCGAGGGCATCACCCGCATCTCCAGCGAGACGGGGGCGGGCCAGTGGGGGAGCGCGCTGGCCTACGCCTGCCAGTTCTTCGGGCTCGAGTGCCAGGTGTACATGGTGGCCGCCTCCTTCCACCAGAAGCCCTACCGGCGGGTGATGATGGAGACCTGGGGTGGCCAGGTCGTCCCGTCCCCCTCGGATCGCACCAACGCCGGGCGGACGGTCCTGGAACGGGACCCGGAGTGCAGCGGCTCCCTGGGGATGGCCATCAGCGAGGCGGTGGAGGACGCCGCCACCC
>JBOGFO010000749.1:0-1602 GCA_050743445.1 Acidimicrobiia bacterium | reverse complement strand
GGGAGTCTTCTACCTGACCCTCTTCATCGGGTTCCTGATCCTCTTCGACACCCAGCTCGGCATCTTCGAGGCCCCGGTGCGCAACGCCACCGACGCCGCCAACATCAGCCCCCGGGTTCAGCGGCTGACCGGGGGCGACCTCCGCCGGGTCTACTTCCCGTTCATGGTGATCCTGCTCGTGATCGTCGGCTACGTCACCACGCTCACCCAGCCGGCGGCCCTCGTCCAGGCGTCAGCCAACATGTCGAACGCCGGAGCCCTGATCTTCCCCTTCGCCCTCATCTACCTGAACCGCCGGCTCCCGAAGGTGGCCCGGCCGCCGAAGTGGACCTACCTGGGCCTCGCCGCCAACGTCCTCTTCTTCGGGTTCTTCTTCATCAACTTCCTGGTCGAGAAGATCACCGGATCCCCGCTCATGACCTTCTGAGGCCGTCCGGGTCCGCGGCCTAGCCTGGCGTCATGACAACGGGACGCCAGGTACTCCTCGAGGTCCTCGCCAGCGAAGGGGTGCGCCACTGCTTCGGCAACCCGGGCACCACCGAGCTGCCGTTCATCGACGAGCTCTCCGCCCATCCCGAGCTGCGCTACGTCCTCGCCCTCCAGGAGAACGTGGCCGTGGGGATGGCCGACGGCTACGCCCAGGCCAGCGGCCGGCCGAGCTTCGTCAACCTCCACACCTCGGCCGGACTGGGGGGTGGGGTGGGCAACCTCACCAACGCCCAGGCCAACCGCACGCCGATGGTGGTGACCGCCGGCCAGCAGGACCGCCGCCACCTGCTGGCCGAACCGATCCTGGCCGGCGACCTCGTCGGCCTGGCGTCGGCCTGCACCAAGTGGCAGCACGAGGTGCGCCATGTGGGCGAGCTGGGAACCGTCCTGCGCCGGGCCTTCCTCGACGCCGCCAACCAGCCCACCGGTCCCGTGTTCGTCTCCATCCCCATGGACGTCCTCGACGAGGACGGGGATGTGACCGTGCCGCCCCGCTCCCACGTGGAGCGGGCACCGGTGGCCGCCGGACTCGAAGACCTGGCCGGCCTGCTGGCCGAGGCCGCCCCCGAACGCCTGGCCCTGGTGGTGGGCGACGAGGTGGCCGCATCCGGTGCGCTGTCCGAGGTGGTGACCCTGGCCGAAGCGACGGGCGCCCGGGTCTACGGCGCCCCGCTGCACTCCAACCTGGACTTCCCCACCACCCACCCCCTGTGGAGCGGGATGCTGGGTGGGCTGGGCATGTCGGCGGCGTCGGTGGCCGGGACGCTGTCGGGGTACTCCCGGGTGTTCGTGATCGGCGCCAAGGCGTTCCTCGTCTACCCCTGGAGCCCGCCGTCGCCGCTACCTCCGAACGTCGAGCTGCTCCACCTCGACGCCGACGCCACCCAGGTGGCCCGCGACCTCCCCACCCGCTTCGGCACCGTCGGCGACGTGAAAGCGAGCCTGGCCGCCCTCGCGCCCCTCGTGCGCGCCCGGGTGGACGCGGCCCGGGTCGGGGCCGCCCTCGAAGCCGCTCGGACGGACCACGAAGGGGCCGCTGAGCGCTTAGCGGCCATGGCCGCCGGCCACGGCGACGACGTGCCCATCCACCCCATGGCCGCCACCGCCGCCCTG
>JBOGFO010000748.1:0-7902 GCA_050743445.1 Acidimicrobiia bacterium | reverse complement strand
AGCGCCATGTTCGGCACCGCCACCTTGATGCCGGCCACCTCGGTGCGGGCCGCCTTGTTTCCCTTGGTGTCCATCAGCCAGGCGGTGTAGAGCGTGTAGAGGCGGGCCTGGTCGATCTCGATGCGGGCGTCGGCGATCCACTCCTGGATCACTCCCTGCTCGGCCAACGGCTTGCCGAACGCCACCCGGTTCCGGACCCGGTCCACCATGAGCTCGAGCGCCCGCTCGGCCACGCCGATGGTCCGCATGCAGTGGTGGATGCGACCCGGGCCCAGACGGGCCTGGGCGATGGTGAACCCGCCGCCCTCCTCGCCCAGCAGGTTGGAGATGGGCACACGCACGTCGGTGAAGGTGACCTCGGCGTGGCCCTCCCGGTCGGTGAAGCCGAACACCTCCAGGTTGCGGTGCACGGTGACGCCCGGGGTGTCCTTGGGCACCAGCACCATGGACTGCTGGCGGTGGGCCGGAGCCGAGGGGTCGGTCTTGCCCATGAAGATGAAGATGCGGCACAGCGGGTGGAGCGTGTTCGACGTCCACCACTTGCGGCCGTTGATGACGTAGGTCTCGCCGTCACGCTCGATGCGGGACTCGATGTTGGTGGCGTCGGAGGAGGCCACCGCCGGCTCCGTCATGGCGAAGGCCGAGCGGATCCGGCCCTCGAGCAGCGGCAGCAGCCACTCCTCGTGCTGGGCCGGCGTCCCGAACATGGTGAGGATCTCCATGTTGCCGGTGTCGGGCGCCGAGCAGTTGCAGGCCTCGGAGGCGATGGGGGAGCGACCCATGATCTCGGCCAGGTGGGCGTAGTCGAGGTTGGACAGCCCGTCGGTCCACTGGGTCTTGTGGGGCAGGAACAGGTTCCACAGCCCGCGCTCGCGGGCCTCGGCCTTCAGCTCCTCGAGGACGGGCGGGTGGCCATGGGGGTCGCCGCCCTCGGCCAGCTGCTGTCGGTACACCGCCTCGGCCGGGATGATCCGCTCGTCCATGAAGGCGAGCAGCTCGTCGCGCAGTTTGGCCGCCGTGGGGGTGAGGGCGAAGCCGGAGAACTCCATGCGGTCAGCTTGCCATCCCCGGTTCCCGGCCGGCGCACGTGGCCACGAAGCGCCCGACGGGCCCGGGGTCGCCGCCGGGGTGGTGATGGACGTAGGTGGCCAGCAGGGTGGGGTTCCCCCAACCCTCGGAGCGCTGGCCGAAGCGGCTGGAGATGACCAGGGCGTCGCCGGCCGGGTCGGTGGTGGAGTAGTGGAACTCGTGGCCCCGGAACTCGACCCCCGCGTCGCCGACGGGGGAGGGGCGGGCGGTCACGACCTGGCGGTACCCCAGGGTGAGCCGCTCGGTCATGCGGGCCTCGGCGTCGATGACGCCGGCCATGGCGTGGCCGTCGAGGCGGCGGCCCAGCCACAGGAGGCCGCCGCATTCGGCCCAGGTGGGAAGGCCGGCACCGACCCGCCGGCGGACGTCGGCCAGGAGCGCCTGGTTGGCGGCCAGGTCGCCGGCGTAGACCTCGGGGAAGCCACCACCGGCGACCAGGCCGTCGATCCCGGGGGGCAGGGCCTCGTCCCGCAGCGGGTCGAAGGGCACCGGTTCCGCCCCCGCCGCCGCCAGGGCGTCGAGGGTGTCGGTGTAGGTGAAGGTGAACGCCGGCCCACCCGCCACCGCCACCCGAACCGGCCGGGACGCCGGGGCTGGGAGGGGCACCGGATCCACGACCCGGTGAGGGGCGCTCGCCGCCAGGCGCACCACGGCGTCGAGATCGACCCGCTCGGCCACGGCGGTGGCGAGGCGGTCGAGGGCGTCTTCGACCTCGGCCGGTCGCTCCGCCACCGGGACGAGCCCGAGGTGGCGGTCCCGCCAGGTCAGGCGGTCGTCGCGGCGCAGGGCGCCGAGTACCGGGACGCCGACCGGCTCGAGGGCTTCCCGCAGCAGGATCTCGTGGCCGTCGGAGCCGACCTGGTTGAGGATCACGCCCGCCACCCGGACGCCCGGCCCGAAGGTGGCGAAGCCGTGGACCACGGCGGCGGCCGACGTCGACATGGCCGAGGCGTCGACCACCAGGACGACGGGGGCGTCGATCAGGCGGGCGACGTCGGCGGTGGACGACGGGGTGTTGTCGGCCGCACCGTCGAAGAGGCCCATGACCCCTTCCACCACCAGCAGGCCGGCGCCAGCCGCCGCCCGGCCGGCCAGGGCGGGGATCGTCTCCGGTCCGCACAGCCAGGCGTCGAGGTTGCGGGGCGCCCGGCCGCAGGCGACTGCGTGGTAGCCGGGGTCGATGAAGTCGGGCCCGACCTTGGCCCCGGCCGGGCGGTGCCCGGCCCGGCGCAGCGCGGCCAGCAGGCCGGTGGCCACCGTCGTCTTCCCCACCCCCGAGTGGGTGCCGCCGATCACCAGCCGGGGCCCGAGGGCGGTCACGGAGACGGGGGGCCGTCCGCTCCCGGCGCCAGGAGCCGTGCCCGCTCGGCGGAGGCCGCCTGGACGGCCTCGTCGGCCTGGGCGACGAGATCACCGAGGAGGGCCAGCCGCCCGTCGACCCCGGCCATCGCCGCCGTCACGGCCTCCCGGCCCCGGGTGATGCGGTTCTGGACCATCCAGTCGGCGATGAGCCCGTCGAGGAAGTAGTCGGCGAAGCGCAGGCCCCCGGTGGGTCGACCGTCCCCAGGGGCAGCACGCCGTGGGCCACGTCGGAGAGCTCGCGGTCGAAGGCCAGGAGCTTCTGCTGCAGGCGGCCGGCCACGTCCCGGGCCCGCCGGGCGGCCACGGCGGTCACGGCGGGGTCCCCGGCGAGGTGGTGCTCCTTGGCCAGGCGCTCCTCGCGGCTGCCGGCCAGGGATGCCAGCCACCGGCGCAGGCCGATGCCTTCCAGGGCGGCGACGTCGTCCGTTTCGTCGGCCAGGACCGTGGCCAGCTGGCGCTGCTTTCCCCGTTCCGCCTTCAGGGTCTCCCGGGCCTGTTCGATCTTCCGGTTCAGGCTGGTCAGGCGGCGGGCGGCCGCCTGCGCCGCCACCAGTTCGGCGTCGATGTCCTCCAGCGAGCTCATGGCGGGGAGGCTACGCCCGGACGGCGGGTGTTTCCTTGTGATATAGCTCCAGGCTCGGCTTCTCGCATCGTCGGGGGGAGTGATGGCGGAACGCAACGTGTTGGGCGGCGAGCTGGAGCCCTGTGGCACCGATCCCATGACCGGATTCTTCCGGGACGGCTGCTGCAACACCGGGCCCGAGGACCTGGGGAGCCACACGGTGTGTGCCGTGGTCACCGGCGAGTTCCTCGAGCACCAGCGCCGGATCGGCAACGACCTCACCACTCCGATGCCCCGGTTCATGTTCCCCGGCCTGGTGCCGGGCGACCGGTGGTGCGTGACCGCGGCCAACTGGCTGCGGGCCCACCACGACGGGGCGGCGGCGCCGGTGGTGCTGGCCTCGACCCACGAGCGGGCCCTCGAGATCGTCCCGCTGGCGGCCCTCCAGGAACACGCCGTCGACGTCCCCGCCGATCCGAGCGCCCTCGAGCTCTGAGCCCGCAGGGCGGTGACCTGCGGCTTCGTCGCGTCGTGAATCGCTTACGGCTGAACGGGTAAGAGGGGGCCGTGTTCGCTCAGAACGTCCCCGTTCCGCCCTGCGGCCCGCCCGAGGAGGCCAGCTGGCTCTGCGAGCTGGTCCAATCGTCCACCGGCCGACCCGGTCTGGCCCGGGCCGCCGATGTCCTCATCGCCCGTCCGGTGACGGTGGTCATCATGCTGATCGTCGCCTGGGTGCTCCACCGCCTGGCCCGACGGGCCATCCGCCGGCTGGTGCGACGGGTCCACGACGACGGCGGGGCCGCCATGCTCTCCACCACCCGCAGGTCGCAGCGGGCCGAGGCGCTGGGGTCGCTGCTGTCGTCGGTGGCGGGGGCCGTGATCTGGACCGTCACCGGCCTGATGGTCCTGGACGAGCTGGGCCTGAACCTCGGGCCGCTGCTGGCCGGGGCCAGTGTCGTCGGCGTGGCCATCGGCTTCGGCTCCCAGGCGCTGGTCAGGGACTTCCTGTCCGGCATCTTCATGATGGTGGAGGACCAGTACGGCGTCGGCGACGTGGTCGATACCGGGGTCGCCACCGGCACGGTGGAGAGCGTTTCGCTGCGCAGCACCCGCCTCCGGAGCGTCGACGGGATCATGTGGCACGTGCCCAACGGCGAGATCCGCCGGGTGGGGAACAAGTCCCAGCAGTGGTCCCGCTCCCTCATCGACGTCCCGGTGCCCTACGACACCGACACCTCCGACGCCATCGAGGTCATCCGCCGGGTGGTGGAGGCGATGGCCGCCGAACCGGCCTGGGCCAACAAGATCCTCGGTCCGCCCGAGGTGTGGGGGGTGGAGCGCTTCGAGACCATGTCCCTGGCCGTGCGCACGGTGATCACCACCCGGCCGCTGGAGCAGTGGGCGGTCTCCCGGGAGGTGCGCCTGCGGCTGAAGGAGGCCTTCGACGAGGCCGGGATCGACCTGGGCCCGCCCGCCGTCGTGCTCCCCCAGGCCTGATCAGCGCCGGGTGGGAAAGCCTCCGACCCGGCTCCATTTGCCCGAGCGGGGGTTGAAGCTGGCCGCCCGCTTGCCGTCGTCCCAGGCCACGAACTCCCGTCCGGTCCAGGCGGCGGTCAGGAAGGGGCTGGTCAGCGGGGCCACGGGCAGGAGCCGCCACCGGTCCTGGGCCGGGTCGTAGGCGGTGCCCCGGGCCCGGCGGCTGCCGCTGGCCGGGTCGGACTTGCCCTGGGGCGCGGCCAGCCCCCCGTAGACGATGAGCTCGCTGCCCGTCCACGCCGCCACCCCTTCGCCGAGGGCGACGGGCATCATCGGCAGGCTGCGCCAGCGGTCGGCGGCGGGGTCGTAGGCGGCGGCGTCGGAGCCACCACCACCCCAGCGGGCCCGACCGGTGTCGGTCCGGGCGCCCACCACGAGTACCTCCCGTCCCGTCCACGCCGCCACCAGCGGAACGCGGGGGCCGAGGGGAGAGACGGAGATGGCCCGCCAGGCGTCGCCCGCCGGGTCGTAGGCGGCACCGTCGGCGAAGGGCACACCGGTGGCCGACAGCCCGCCCCACACCAGCACCTCCCGGCCGGTCCAGATGGCGGCGGCGTGCGAACGGCTCTCGATGGGCGCCGGCGTGGTGGCGCGCCAGGCGCGGGCCACGGTGTCGTAGGCGGAGCCATCGAGGGCCCGTCCCGTCTCGGGGCCCCGCCACATCATCATGTGGGTGCCGGTCCACACCGTGGTGTATTCGAGCCGGTCGCGGAGGGGTCCCGGAAGGGGCCACACCACCCCGGGCGTGCGGGACGCCTCGTCGGCCCGGGCCAGGACGCCGGCGGCCGGGGGGTGGGCGCTGGCCAGGGGTGCGTCGGCCTCGCCGGCCTCGGCGGGTGGCGCCACGGGCGCGGTGGGGTCCTCGGCGCTGGGGAGGAGGTTGAGGGCGGCCATCACGGCCAGGCCGGAGACGATGATGACGGCGGGGCGCCGTCGCGATCCGCTCGGCACCCCGGGGGAGGTCATGGTCATGGCCGGGGAGGCCACGGCGGTGGCCGTCCCGTGGTGACCGACGCTGATGGGGATCAGCCGGTCACCGGCCTCCGCCCCGCAGGCGAGGCAGGTGGCGATGGTCCTGGGGACCCGCCTCCCACAGCCCGGACAGGACGGCGCGGAGCGCACAACCCGAGTATCCCCCGCCGGTCACCGGCGGGGCCAGCCCGGGTCAGCCCAGCCCGGGTCAGCTAGGCGACGTCGGCGTGGGCGTTGTCGAGGATGGTGCGGATCTCGTCGGCGCTGAAGCGACGGTGGCCGCCCAGGGTGCGGATGGCCGTGATCTTGCCGGCGCGGGCCCAGCGCGTGACGGTCTTGGGGTTGACCTTGAACATCTCCGCAACTTCACCGGGGGTCAGCAGCTTCTCGCTCATCTCGGCCTCCTGAGGGGCGCTCGGTGGATCGGATGCTGTGTCCCATCGTGCGATATGTCGGCTTTGTCGTACATGGCGCGTTCGCGTCATTTCCGGGCTGGCCCGAAATGACTAGTCGGCATAGTCCGAAATGACTACAAACAAATGTTCCCCATCGCGGCGCGCTAGACGACTGAACACTCGTTCAGATAGGGTTGGGGTCGCTGGGCAGGTCAAGGGGGATGTGATGGACGGTCTGGTGGCGAGCGGTGTCGTCGTCCGCTTCGGCGGTCTGGTGGCGCTCGAAGGCGTCAGCGTGGAGGCGCCTCCTGGGCGCATCACCGGCCTGATCGGTCCCAACGGCGCCGGCAAGACGACCATGTTCAACGTCTGTTGCGGCTTCCAGGCCGCCGACGAGGGCGCGGTCACCCTCGATGGGGTCGACATCACGAAGGAGAGCCCGGCCCGCCGGGCCCGGCTCGGCATCGGCCGCACCTTCCAACGCATGGAGCTGTTCCGGTCCCTCACCGTCCGGGAGAACGTGGAGCTGGCCGCCGAATCCGTCCATGTGGCGGACGACCCGCTTACCCAGCTCGGCCTGGTGGGCGGCGGCCGGCGGGTGCGGGCCGAGGTGGGCGAGACGGCCGACGAGCTGCTCGCCGCCACCGGCCTCACCTCGGTGGCCGGCCAGCTGGCCGGCGAGGTGTCCACCGGCCAGGGCCGCCTGGTGGAGCTGGCCCGGGCCCTGGCCCGCCGGCCCCGCATCCTCCTCCTCGACGAGCCGTCCTCGGGCCTCGACATGGCCGAGAGCGCCGCCTTCGGCCAGCTCCTGGCCGGCCTGGTGGCCAAGCGGGGCATCGGGATCCTCATGATCGAGCACGACATGAGCCTCGTCCTCGGCATCTGCAACTGGATCCAGGTGCTCGACTTCGGCAGGCCCCTCATGGCCGGCACCCCCGACGAGGTCCGCAACAGCGAAGAGGTCCGGGCCGCCTACCTCGGCCAGTCCGCGGCATAGCTCTCCACCGGCGGGCGGGGCGGCACCCGTCGGTACGCTCGGCATCATGAACGGGCGGGTGCACGTCATCGTCGACGGGGTGGCCGTTCCGGTCCGCTCGGGGGAGACGGTCCTCGACGTGATGAGCCGGGGCGGGTTCCGTTACCCCTGGGTGTGCAAGCGGGGGCGGTGCGCGGCGTGCAAGGTGGAGCTGCTCTCGGGAGAGGTCACCTACACGATGACCGTGCCCCAGCAGCTCTTCTCCGACGAGGAGCGGGAAGCCGGCATCTGCCTCACCTGCACGGCCGTGCCCGTGAACGACATCGAGATCCGCGTGCTCGAGCCGGTCCGCCCGCGCCCGCGGCGGGCGGCTCAGGCGGGGTGATGGACGTCGACCCTCACCTTCGAGGCGAAGGCGATGGAATCGGCCAGCACCCACGGCGTCTTTTTGATCGTGTCGGAGAAGACCCGCCCTCCGGCGCCGATGGTCACCGGGAACACCATCAGGCGGAGCTCGTCCACCAGGTTGTTGTCCAGCAGGCCGTGGACCAGGGTCTGGCTGCCGTGCACCAGGATCGGACCGCCATCGCCGGCCTTGAGTTCGCTCACCCCGGCGACCAGGTCACCGCGGAGGACGGTGGTGTTGTTCCAGTCCGGGTCCTTGAGCGTGCCCGACACGACGACCTTGCGCATCCCGTTCAGCTTGACGGCGAACTCGCCCTCCCGGTCGGGCCAGGCGCCGGCGAAGGACTCGTAGGTCACCCGCCCGAGGAGGAGGATCTCGGCGGCGAGGATCTCCTCGAGCTTGTAGTCGAAGTGCCCGGAGGTGCCACCGGGGTGGTCACCGACCCAGTTGGTGTGGGGATGGGTCGGCTCACCACCGGGGGCCTCCATCACACCGTCGAGGGTCACGAACTCGGAAACGATCAGGCTTCGCATACCCAGTCGGACGTTGTCTCGGCCGGAAACTCATCGCCGGACGTCTCCCGACCGAACTTGTGGGGGTTTTT
>JBOGFO010000747.1:0-4628 GCA_050743445.1 Acidimicrobiia bacterium | reverse complement strand
CCTCTACGACGTGTGGATGACCGAGCGCCGCCCCCCGCCCCAGACGGTGTGCGGGGATCTCGACGTGGTCCACTCCACCGGCCCCGCCATCACCCCGCCGGGCGGCTCCCCTCTGGTGGTCACGGTGCACGACCTGGCTCCCATCCGCTTCGCCGACCGTTACCCCCGCCGGGCCCGGGCTCGGTACAAGCGGGCCGCGGCCATCACCGCCGCCGAGGCGGCCCGGGTCATCTGCCCGTCGCGCTCCACCGCCCTCGACGTGGAGGAGTTCTACGGCGTCAGCCGCGACCGCATCCGGGTCGTGCCCCACGGGGTGGAGATGGCCGACCTCGGGGTCCACGACGCCGAGCGGCTGTGGAAGCGCCGGGGCATCACCGAGCCCTACGTCCTGTGGGTGGGGACCCAGGAGCAGCGCAAGAACGTGGTCGCCGTCCTCGACGCCTTCACCCGGGTGGCGGATCGTCACCCGTCGCTGACGCTCGTCCTCCACGGACCCAACGGCTGGCTGGGCGACGAGGTGGGGGAGGGCCTCCGGCACCGGGGCATGCACACCCGGACGATCGTGAGCGAGGGATCCCTGCCCCGCTCCGAACTGGCCGCCCTCTACGCCCGGGCCGCCGCCTTCGTGTACCCGTCGCTCTACGAGGGCTTCGGGATGCCCGTGCTCGAGGCCATGGCCTGCGGCACGCCGGTGGTCACGTCCAACATCTCCGCCCTGCCCGAGACGGCGGGTGACGCCGCCCTCCTGGTCGACCCCCTGGACGATCAGGCGCTGGCCGAGTGCATCGAGCGCATCATCGACGATCCCACCGTGGCCGAGGACCTCTCCCGCCGGGGCCACAAGCGGGCCGCCGGCTTCACCTGGGCCGAGTCCGCCCGCCGTACCTGGGCCGTCTACGAGGAAGTCGTTGCCTCCTGACTGGGCGGCAGTCATCGTCAACTACAACGCCGGCCCGGCCCTCCTCGGCTGCGTGGAATCCGTGCTCGGGGAGGCCCCGGCCGAGATCGTGGTCGTCGACAACGACTCGTCGGACGGTTCGGTCGAGGCGCTGAGGCGGTCGTTTCCCGAGGTGGCGGTGGTGGACTCGGGCGGGAACCTGGGCTACGCCCGCGCCGCCAACCTGGGCATCGCCGCCACCCGGGCCCCGGTGGTGGCGGTGCTGAACCCCGACACCGTGCTGCGGCCCGGGGCGGCCAAGGCCATGACGGCCCGCCTCGACGCCGAAGGCGACGTCGCCGCCCTCGGCCCGATGCTGCTCAACTCCGACGGGACCGTCTACCCGTCGGCCCGCACCGTTCCGCCGGTGACCGACGCCGTGGGCCACGGCCTCCTCTACTTCGTCTGGGGCGACAACCCCTTCACCCGCCGCTACCGCCAGGCTGACGCCGATCCGCAGGTGCCCCGCGACGTGGACTGGGTCTCGGGGGCGGCGGTGTGGTTGCGCCGGTCCGCCCTCGACGCGGTCGGCGGATGGGACGAGCGCTACTTCATGTACGTGGAGGACGTCGACCTGTGCTGGCGCCTGCGCCGGGCCGGCTGGCGGATCGGCTACGAGCCGGGGGCCACGGTCGAGCATCTTCTCGGGGTCAGCACCGCCGGGGTGCCGTACCGGATGATCGCCGAGCACCACCGCTCCCTGTACCGCTTCGCCGACCGCCGCTTCACCGGCCGCCGGCGCCTCCTGCTGCCCGCCGCCGCCGGCTTCCTGGGCGCCCGCGCCGTGCTGGCCATGGCCCACCACAAAGCTGCCGCTCTCCGGCCCGGGCGCACCCCGGGGCCGGCAGCCAGCCGCTAGCCTTACCCCGCATGGCGAAGGGCCCCAAGAAGAAAAACATCCGCAAGCCGAAGGCGCGCAAGTCCGGCACTCTCGGCTTTGCCGCCATCATCGGCGTGATCGCCCTCCTGGGCGTGGTCGGCATTCTGGCCAGCAAGGGCGGGGACACCGCCGGTGCCCAGACCGGCCCCGACATCGGCGACCACCACCATGCCGCCCTGGGCATCAACATCTGCGGCCAGTGGAAGCCGAACACCCCCCAGTACGAATCGGCCAAGGGGATCCACTCCCACGGGGACGGCTTCATCCACATGCACCCGTACTCCCAGGCCGGGGCCAACGAGAACGCCACCGTCGGGCTCTTCATCGACCAGGCCAACGAGGAGATCTCCAGCGACTCGATCAAGCTGAGTGACGGCACCGACCTGAAGAACGGCGACGAGTGCCCCACCCTCGACAACAAGCCGGGCAAGATCCGCTGGACGGTCAACAAGACGGAGAAGAAGGGCAACCCGGCCCGCTACGTCCCCGAGGACCGCGACGTGGTGGTCCTGGCCTTCCTGCCCGACGGCGAGAAGATCGGTGAGCCCCCGGTGGTGACCGCCGGCCAGAACCCGAGCGACATCCCCGGCCAGACGCCCGCGACCACGGCGACGACGGCCCCGGGCACGACTCCGAGCTCCGAGGCTCCTGCCACCACGGCGACCACCACGCCGTGAGGTGAAGGCGGTCGTCCTGGCCGGTGGGGAAGGCACGCGCCTGCGGCCCCTCACCTACACCACGCCCAAGCCGCTCCTCCCGATCGCCAACCGCCCATTCCTGGAGCACCAGCTGGCCTGGCTGGCGGAGCACTCGGTCACCGATGTGGTGCTGTCGATCGGCTACCGGCCCGACGCCTTCAAGGACCGCTTCGCCGGGGGGAGCGTGGCCGGCCTGCGCCTGACCTATGCGGTGGAGAGCGAGCCGTTGGGCACCGCCGGAGCCATCCGCTATGCCGCCGAGACGGCCGGATTCACCGACCGCTTCCTGGTCTGCAACGGCGACGTCCTCACCGATCTCGACGTGTCCGCCCTGCTCCGCATCCATGACGGCTCCGGCGCCGAGGCGACCATCGCCCTGACCCAGGTCGAGGACCCCTCGGCCTTCGGGGTCGTGCCGACCGGCCCGGACGGGCGGGTCCTGGGCTTCGTGGAGAAGCCGGCGCCGGGTGAAGCGCCCACCGACTGGATCAACGCCGGGACCTACGTGCTGGAGGCATCGGTGCTGCGTGGCATCCCGTCCGGCCGGGCCGTTTCCATCGAACGGGAGACGTTCCCCGCCCTGCTCGAGCGGGACGCCAAGCTCTACGCCCTTCCTTCTCCCGGCTACTGGCTCGACATCGGGACCCCGTCGAAGTACCTGCAGGCCAACCTCGACCGCCTGCCTCCGGGCACGTCCCTCTGCCCGGCCGACGCCACCGTGGCCGCCGGTGCCGCCGTCGACTCGTCGGTGCTCGGCCCGGGGGTGGTGGTCGGCGACGGCGCCCGGGTGGTGTGCTCCGTGCTCCACGAGGGTGCCCGGGTCGAAGCCGGAGCGGTGGTCACCGATTCGGTCGTCGGCGGCGGGGCGGTGATCGGGGCCGGAGCGGTGGTGGCGGACGTGAGCGTGATCGGTCCCGGCGCCTCGGTGGCGGCCGGCGAGCGGCTGGCCGGAGCCCGGGTGCCGGCATGAGGGTGCTCGTCACCGGCGGCGCCGGCTTCATCGGGGCCGGGCTGGTGGAACGCCTGATCATGGAGGGCCACGAGGTCGACGTCATCGACGACCTCTCCACCGGGGCGCTGGCCAACCTGGCCGGAGCCCGGGCGCGGGCCGGGGACCGCTTCTCCTTCCATCGCCTCGACATCCGCTCCCCCGACGTGGTGGCGCTGGTGGCCAAGCGGGAGGCCGAGGTCGTATTCCACCTCGCCGCCCAGGCCGACGTGCGCCGCTCGATCGACGACCCCGCCTTCGACGCCGGGGTCAACGTGGTCGGCTCGCTGCACGTGCTCGAGGGCGCCCGCCGGGCCGGGGCCCGCAAGGTGGTCTTCGCCGGTTCGGGTGGAACGCTCTACGGCGCGCCCGCCGATCTGCCCACACCCGAGACCCACGACCGACGGCCGCTGTCGCCCTACGGGGTGGCCAAGAAGGCGGTGGGGGACTACCTCCACTACTACGAGGCCATCCATGGCCTCGAGCACACCGTCCTGGCCCTGGCCAACGTGTACGGGCCCCGCCAGGACCCCTTCGGGGAGGCCGGGGTGGTGGCCAGCTTCGCCCGGCGCCTGCTCGACGGTCATCCCGTCACCATCTACGGCGACGGCCACCAGACCCGCGACTTCGTCTACGTCGACGACGTGGTCGACGCCTTCGCCCGGGCCAAGGAGCCGGGTGCGGCGCCGGGCCTGGTCCTCAACGTGGGCACCGGGGCGGAGACGAGCGTCAACGATCTCTACGCCGTCATGGCCCGGTTGGCGGCGGCGGAGACCGAGCCGGTCCGGGCCCCGGCCCGCACGGGCGAGCTCATCCGCTCGGCCCTCGACCCCCGCCTGGCGGGAGCCGAGCTCGGCTGGAAGCCGTCCACGGCGCTGGAGGAGGGCCTCTCCGCCACCCTGGACTGGTTCCGGGCCCGCCCCCCGGCGGGGAAGTCCTAGACCGAAGTTACGACGGGTTGAGCTGCTGATTTGGCGTGTGACCTGCACGGATAGGCGTGGAGTGGTCACTTAGTGTAGGCACTAAAATGCTCGCGGTTTGGTTGTGTGTGGTGCATAATGTGCCTATGGCTAAACGCGGTGGTGCGGTGCATGTTGCGACGACTCGTCGGCACTACAAGGACAA
>JBOGFO010000746.1:0-2465 GCA_050743445.1 Acidimicrobiia bacterium | reverse complement strand
GGCTCCGGTCGGCGGCGGCCCTCCGGCCGGCCCGGGCGATCGACCCGCTGTACAGGCTGAACAGGCCGGTGGCGGCGGCCCAGCGCACCCCGCGCAGCCGGCCGGGCCGGAGCCGGCCCCGGGCCAGGCTGACGGCCGCCGAGCTCACCGCCCCGCTGGCCAGGACCGCCGCCCGGGCCAGGCCGGGACCGGCGCCCTGCGCCTCCCAGCGGCTGACGGTGGTCACCACCGCGGTGTGGGCGCCGACGACGGCGGCAGCGGGCATGGCCCGGCGGACCGCCCCGGGGCCTACGCTGGCCCCGAGGAGGACGTCGAGACTCCGGCAGGCGGCCATGCCCAACGGACCGGCCGCGGTGCCCTTGACGGCCAGGTCGTACGACCACACGCCGCCGGCCAGAGGAACGGCGACCGCCAGGGCCCGCCGGCCCCCGGCGAGACCGGCCAGGACCAGGCCGCCGGCCGTCAGCCCGGTGGCGAGGGCGAGGGCGAACTCGGGCGTGACCCGTCCGGAGGGGATGGGCCGTCCCGGGCGCTCCCGGGCGTCCACGTCCCGGTCGGCCCAGTCGTTGAGGGCCATACCCGAGAGGTACAGGCAGGCGGAGGCCCCGGCCGTGACCAGGCTCCGGGGGCCGATCGGCACCCCGGCGGCGACTGCTCCCAGCCATCCGTCGCCGGGCACGGTGAGCACAGCCGGCAGTCGCACGAGGGCGGCCACGTCGCCGGCGGAAGGCAGGTTCCGGAGAGCCGGGGGCACTCCCATCGGCCTGCGACGCTACCCGCCGGGACCGCCGGCGGTGACCGCCCAGCTTCCCCCGGGGTCGGGAAACCGGGGACACTGGATCGATGGAGGACTTCCGTGAGGACTTCCGGCCGACCCGCCGGCAGGTGCTGGCCGCCGGCGCCGCCGGCTCGTTCCTGGCTGCCTTCACCCGCTGGTCACCCGCCGGCGCCGCCCCCGGTGACCCGAGCCCCACCGACCCGGCGGACATGACGCTCGTCGAGCTGCTTCCCGCCCTGGAGGCCCGCCGCCTGTCGGCCCGCGAGCTGGTCGACGCCTGCATCGCCCGGGCTGAGCGCCACGAACCCACCATTCAGGCCTTCGTCACCCCCACCTTCGACCTGGCCCGGGAGGGAGCGACGGCGGTCGACGAGTCCCGGGCCGCCGGCCGGCCCGTCGGCCCGCTGGCCGGCGTACCGGTCGGCCTCAAGGACCTCTACTACACCCGGGGGATCCCCACGACGGCCGGCTCCCGGGCCCTGGCCGACTTCGTCCCTCCGTTCGACGCCACCGCCTGGACCCGCCTGTCGGCAGCCGGCGCCGTGCTCATGGGCAAGCTGAACACCCACGAGTTCGCCCTCGGCACGTCGTCGCCGCCGACCACCAACCCGTGGGACACCTCCCGCAACCCCGGCGGGAGCTCGGGCGGCTCGGCCGCCGCCCTCGCCGCCCGCATGATGCCCATAGCCCTCGGTACCGACACCGGCGCCTCGATCCGCGTGCCGGCGGCGGTGTGCGGCGTCGCCGGCATCAAGCCCACCTACGGTCGCTGCTCCCGCCGCGGGGTGATCAGCCTCGCCTGGTCGCTCGACTGCCCCGGGCCCATGGCCCGGCGGATCCTCGACGTCGCCGTCCTCCTCGGGATCATGGCCGGCGTCGATCCGGCCGACCCCACCACGCTGGCCACCGAGGTCGGGCCCTATCCCACCGCCGTTCCCGACAGCCTGGCCGGTACCCGCATCGGCGTTCCCGAGACCTACTTCTGGGACGGCCTCGACGCCGACGTCGACCGCGTGGCCCGGGAGGCACTGGGCCGGCTCCAGGAGCTGGGAGCCGAGCTGATCCTCGTGCCCATGCCCGCCTCCACCGATGCCGTCCTCGGCGACCCGCTCGGCCCCTACGAGAAGACGGTGGCGGTGGAAGCGGCCAGCTACCACCGCCAGCTGATCCGGGAGCGCGGGCCCATGTACTCCCCCGAGGTCCTGGCCACCATCGAGTCCGGGGAGGGCATCTCCGGACCCGATTACCTGGACTTCCAGCGGCTGCGGGCCACCTGGGCCCGAGAGTGGAAGGAAACGTTCGTTACGTTAAGGCTCGATGCGGTGGCCAGCCCGGTGGTCCCCGACCCGCCGGGGCCCCAGACCCCGGCCCGCAACGCCTTCGCCGGCCCCTCGTTCAACCTGACGAAGCCCTGGAACCTCAACGGCTTCCCCGCCCTGTCCGTCCCGGCCGGACTCGACAGCCGCGACCTGCCCGTCGGGCTCCAGCTGGCCGGCCTCCCGCTGGAAGAGGGCCGCATCCTGGCCATCGCCGCCGCCCTCGACGAGGACATCCGCTTCTTCACCAGGACACCGCCACTGTGAGCACCCCGCCTGTGACCACTCCCACCGCTGGCGCCGGCCCCGGGGACCGTCCCGGGATCCCCCTCGACGCCGAACCCATCGCCTTCTTCCATCCCCTCCTGGCC
>JBOGFO010000745.1:0-15201 GCA_050743445.1 Acidimicrobiia bacterium | reverse complement strand
CCTCGAGCACGCCCTCCATGGCTGTGGGAAGTTCCCGCAGGCCCTCCAGCAGCTCGGAGGTACCCCGCTCGCCGGCCCCACCCACCTCACCAGCGACGGCCACGGCCAGCAGGATCCCCGCCGCCACCCGGTTGACGCCGTTGCCGACCACGGCCCAGTAGCGGCGGCGGGGGGCGTGCTCGGCGGCGGCGGCGGCGATGGCCGGTCGCGACGCCAGCACCTGCTCCATGGCCGCCGGCAGGTCAGCCAGGCCGACCAGCAGGTCGTGGGCGCCGGGCGGGGGCTCCCCACCCCGGATCTCGGTGGCCAGGGCCAGGGCGAGGAGGAAGCCGGCCGCCACCTGGGCGTAGAACGCCTTGGTGGACGGGACGCTCATCTCCACGTCGCGCCCGTCGGAGGTGTAGAGGACCCCGTCGGCCTTCTCGACCAGGTCGGAGTGGCGCCGGTTGACGATGGCCACCACGGCCGCGCCCCGGGCCCGGGCCAGGTCGACCGTCCGGTTGGTGTCGGTGGTGGTGCCCGACTGGCTGATGGCGATCACCAGCGTGTCGCTCATGTCGTCGTCGAGGCCGAAGCCGGACAGCTCGGTGGAGGGCAGGGCGGCCACGGTGAGACCGGTGGGAACGAAGTCGGAGAGGGCGGCGGCGAGGCTCTGGCCGGCCACGGCCGACGTCCCCTGCCCGATGGCGAAGACCCGCCGGATGTCGCCCTTGGCCAGCTTCTGGCGGAGGTCGGGAGGGAGCGTCTCCTCGGAGAGATCGACTGTGCGGCGGCCGTTGGTCTCGGTGATTTTGCCCCGCAGGGTCTTGCGGAAGGACTGGGGCGCCTCCGAGATCTCCTTCAGCAGGAAGTGGGGGTAGCCCCCCCGGTCGACGTCCCTGGTGGTGATCTCGGCGGTGACCACCTCCGCCGGGTCGACCGGGAGCGGGGTGCTGTCGTAGGCCAGCCGTTCAACCCCGTCGAGGGTGCCGGCCCCGCTCCGGTTCAGCACCACGATCTGGCCGCCGGTGGTCTCGCCGTCCATACGCAGATAGCGGGGCGTCTCCTCGATGAGCCCGTAGGGCTCGCTGCTGATCACGAAGGCTTCGCCGGCCAGACCGACATAGAGGGCCTGCCCGCTGCCGCGCAGGGCGAGGAGGAGCCGGTCGGGGTCGTCACCGGCGTGGGCGGCGATGGCCACCGACCCCTCGAAGGCGGCCACGGTGTCGCGGAAAGCGGAGGCGGCCGGCGTCCCGGCGGCGATCCGCCGGGAAACGAGCACGGGGATGACCTTGGCGTCGGTGGTGATCTCCGAGCGGGTCTGCAGGGCGTGGGCCGCCCGTAGCTCCACGTGGTTGTCCACGTCGCCGTTCAGGGCGGCGGCCACGTAGGGGGCGCCGGGACGGCTGTGCTCCTCCTGGTTGAGCGGGTGGGCGTTGGCCTCGCTGATGAGCCCGACGCTGGCCCAGCGGGTGTGGGCGACGATGGCGGCCTCGGCCTCCGGTACGGCCAGGGCCCGGTGGAGGAGCGCGTCGCCGGCGATCGCTTCGCGGAGCACGCGGATGTTGTCGCCGAGCTCGCCGATCTCGGCCGCCGCCTTGTAGACGAACGCCATCCCTTCGGGGGTGATGCGCACCGACTGCGACCGGAACAGCGGGTCGGCGGCCCGGGCCAGGACCTCGGGATCGCCGGCCGGGATGGGGTGGCAGGTGACGAAGAGGTGCAGGCCGGCGGAATCCCGGCCCCGGACCTCGAGCCGCTCCAGGGCGGAGAGGGCGACCTGGACCGCCCACCACGCCTCCAGGCCGGGGCCGGCCCCGGCTCCGGGACCGGCCAGCCCGGCGATGCCCCGGGCCGCCGGGATCCGGTCCCGCTGGATGGCCCAGACGGCGTCCTTCAACCGGACCAGGGCGGCGTTGGCCGCTTCGACGCCGGGGCCCGGGAGCGGCCGGTTGCCGTGGTCGAGATCGGCCTCGATTGCGGCCATGATCCCGGCCGCATCGGCCAGGCGGGATTCCAGGGCGGGGGCCAGCCCGGGATCCCCGAGCAGGGCCCGGACCCCGGCCACGCCCCGCAGGGCCTGATCGACCGCTCCGAGGCGGTCGGCGGCCCCGGCCACGTCCCTCACCGAGGGGTCGAGCGCCGCCAGGGCGGCGTCCACCCCGGCCACCAGCAGGCCGGCGTCAGGGGTGGGGATGGTGGAGCGCCGGGCGAGGACGGCCGTGATTCCGCACATGGCCGAAGGCTAAAGGCGCTAGCTTGACTTCGGTACGACTGATCGGAAGACTTTGCAGTTTCCACTTGAAGGAGGCGGCGCGTGGCGCGCTATACGGGGCCCAAGGTGAAGATCTCCCGGCGGCTCGGGGTGAACATCTTCGAGAACGAGAAGGGTGCACGGGCCCTCGAGTTGCGTCCCTACCCGCCCGGTGAGCACGGTCGGGCCCGGCCCCGGACGTCCGACTACGCCCTCCAGCTGCGGGAGAAGCAGAAGCTCCGCTATTCGTACGGGGTCCTCGAGCGCCAGTTCCGCCGCTATTACGCCCAGGCGGCCAAGATGCCCGGCATCACGGGCCACAATCTGCTGCGCCTGCTCGAGACACGGATCGACAACGTGGTCTTCCGGGCCGGCTGGGCCCGCACCCGGCCCCAGGCCCGCCAGTTCGTCAGCCATGGCCTGGTGAGCATCAACGGGCAGCGGGTGACGATCGCCTCCCAGCGGGTGCGCCCCGGGGATGTGGTCACGCTGAACGAGAAGACGAAGCAGATGATCGTGATCCGCCACAACCTCGACACCCTCGACGTCATCCCGCCGATGTGGTTCACCCTCGACGGCGAGCGCATGTCGTTGACGGTGAACGCCGAGCCGACCCGGGAACAGATCAGCACCCCGGTCAACGAGATGCTGGTCATCGAGCTCTACTCCCGGTAGTCGCCCAGCGCCGGCCGGGTCACCGGCCGAAGAGGGACATCCACTCCTCGAGTGACCGGGGCCGGAACACGTAGTTGTGGGCCCGGGTTTCGCCCAGCGTGGCCGACGGGTCGGGCGCGTAGAGGTGCCCGGGGAAGAGGACCACGTCGTCGCCCACCCGGGCCAGGCGCCGGGTGAGGCTGTCGTACATGGCCTCGGGGTCGCCGCCGGGCAGGTCGGTTCGCCCGCAGCCCTCCAGGAACAGGGTGTCGCCGGACAGCAACATGGGGGACACCCCCCGACCCCCGGGCGTGCGCCCGTCGAGCAGGAAGCACTGGCTGCCCGGCGTGTGCCCCGGTGTGTGCAGCAGCTCGATGTCGATACCACCGACGCTCACCATGTCGCCGGTGTCGTGGACGACGAGGGCGTCGGTCACACCGGTGACGGCGGTGACCAGGCCGGCCTCCTCCCGCTGGACGTGCACGGGCACGTCGGCCCGGTCGAGGAGCTCGGGGAGTCCGGCCACGGAGAAGCCGAACATCTCACCC
The DNA here is from genome assembly GCA_050743445.1 of Acidimicrobiia bacterium. Taxonomy (GTDB): domain Bacteria; phylum Actinomycetota; class Acidimicrobiia; order IMCC26256; family BP-133; genus CAWBJP01. The sequence goes on along the minus strand of JBOGFO010000745.1, from coordinate 11,766 downwards.
CCCACGTGGTCGGGGTGATAGTGGGTGGCCAGCACGCCGGTCAGGCGCATCCCGTCCGCCTCCAGGATGTCGAGCACGTCTCCGGGAGCGTGCGCCGGGTCGACGGCCAGCGCCTCGCCGGTTTCCCGGTCGCCGACCAGGTACACGAAGTTGAGCATCTGGCGGGCGAGGTCATCCGCCCGGGCCAGGTCCCGGCCCGAGAGCAGCTGGCGGAAGTAGAGGCGGTCCTCGGCCACGGCGGGCGAGTGTAAGCGGACTCCAGACCCAGGAAGGTCTGAGTGCCAAAATGCGAGCTGATTGCTAATCGTTAGTTGCTACTATCGTTCCGCCCTCCCGCGGGGGACGGGGATGGTCGGCGGGGAGGGGAACCTGAGGTGAAACCACCGAGATGGTCAACCATTCTCGAAGTAGGGATTTTCGGTCGTCGCCCCGATCAGCATGAGGAGCCCGTCCTCCACGTGCAGGAGCAAGGCGTCCTGCTGGGTGCGGTTGAAGCGGTGGATCTCGTCTAGGAACAGGATCTTCCTTGGTCCTGCTCGCTGAGGCGACGCTTGGCCCGCTCGACGACCTCCCGGCCTCTTTGACCCCGGCCGTGACCGCCGACATCGGCTCGAACGCCTTGGCCGTGGCGTGGGCGACCAGCCGGGCGGTGGTGGTCTTCCCGGTGCCCGCCGGCCCCCACAGGATGCACGACGACAGCCGGTCGGCCTCGATGAGCGCCCGCAGCGGCTTTCCCGGCCCGACGAGATGCTGCTGGCCGACCAGTTCAGCGAGGCACCGGGGTCGCATCCGCGTGGCCAGCCGCGCACGGCCAGCGAGGCGCCCTTCGGCCGCCGAGGCGAAGAGGTCATCGCTGGGATGCATGGATGCTCACCGTAGCGATCGAGAGCCCCTCGCTGTCGGCCCGGCAAGGCGGGACCCCACGTGCGTAGAAGCGTTCACGCTTGGCTCGCGGGCGTCCGGGGAGCACGCCACGCAGCCCCGGAGATGCTGTGGAAGCGATTTCGTCCGCCTTGCGTCATGAGTCCCGGTTTCGCACGTTTCCAGGAACGCGAGGGCCGATCAGCACCGGCCCGGCGCACCAAACCCCCGGGTGCCACGGGGTCCCAAGGAGACGCTCATGCGAACTGCGCACGCCCCTCATCGTCCTGACCGCCGCGGCCATGTTCATCTCCGGCATGCTCCCCGCCGGGGCCGAGGCCGACACGGTTGACCGCTACACCCGCTTGGTGGCCACCGGGGACGTCACCTTCACGCCGGAGGGCCGTACGAAGGTGAGCGACATCGTAGGGGCCGAGTTGGTCGTTGACGCCGTGGGCACCGTGATCGACCGCATCCCCTTCAAGGCCAAGGCGTTCGACCGGCCCTTGGCGGCCAGCCTGGCCCGCGTGCCGTGCGTCCACGACAGCACCCGGGAGGGGTTCACGCCCTACACGCCGCCGGTCCAGTACCCGATCGACAACAAGAACGAGAAGGGGATGTTCAAGTTCCACTTCTACAGCGTGGACAAAGCACGGATAAACAGCCTGAATCAGCCGACCGTCCAGTTTCTTGGCTGCGCGGCGGGCGGCGTGGACGCCGAGAACGGCTCCCGGATCACCATCAGCGGACCCGGGGTGGCCTTCAACGACCCCAACACCTCGTACATCCTCGGCCAGAGGTGGCGGGAGGGGAAGACCCCCGAGGACTACTCGATCACCCTCGGCTTCGAGGTCCCCGTCCGAGGCGTCAACATCACCGGGTCGATCCAGCAGGACCCGAGCAACTCCCTCCGGGGCTCCATCCTCCCGCCCTTCAGCGGCCACTACATGGCCCACTTCCACGAGAACGGCGTCAACGCCTGGTGGGAGGACGGTTGCCGCCCCCGCTGCACCCGCTTCGGTGGCAGCAACCACTACCAGGGCTCGGTGGGCGAGGGACTCTGGGAGTTCCCCCAGTGGTACAAGGGCGACGTGCTGAACCGCGGCTTCAAGATCGCCGGCTACATGGAGCACTTCTGCGCCAACCCCTTCGGCTGCTGACCATGGCCACCGGGGATACGACGGGTAGGGTGACCGACGTGCGCCGAAGCCTGCGCTTGGTAGCGGTCGCCCTCTTCCTGGCCGGCTGCAACGCCTCACCCAAGCAGGAGACCCTTCCCCCCAAACAGGTATCCCTGAAGGATGCTGTTGCCGTCGAAGGGCCGCCGCCTGACGGTCGCTTCTACGTCAAGGCCGGGGAGCGGGACCTGGACTCCGACCTCTACGGGATGACCTTCTCGCCCCCCGGCTTCGAGCGCCTCACCAAGGACAGCAGGGTCACGACCGTTGGGGGATGCGAGCAGAAGGTCGTCGTCGCCGCCGCCCAACGGAAAGTGGGCTACGCCGACCGGCTCCAGGAACTCCGGGCCGGGAAGCTCGCCCCGGTCGAGGCGCTCGGACTGGAGATCGGCTCAAACCCCAACGTGGACGACGACTGCAGGATCCTCTACATCCGGCTGGCCGACGCCGAGCCCCCCGTCCAGGAGATCAAGCTCTGGGATCCAGCCAAAGGCACCTCGTCCACCGTCACGAGCGGAGAGACCGTGTACGGCGCATCTTGGGGGCCGGGAGGCGAAATCGCCGTCTTAAAGCGGGAACCGGGCCCCAAGCTCCACATCATCCGGCCCGACGGCAGCGAGATCGAGATCGATCCGCAGGCGCCCGATGTGGGCAACGTGCAATGGGGGCGCGGCGGCTGGATGGCGATGGCGGTCTTCGAGCCGCGGAAGCCGCCCACAGCGACCCTCTTCCTCAACCCAGCGACGGGAGAACGTTCGATGCTGGAGGGCTGGCTGCCCCTGGACTGGTCACCGGACGGCAATCAGGTGCTCGTCACCGACAGCCAGAAGGGGACGACTCTTGGCGTGGTCGACCTGCCCGACCTGACGAAGGTCAGGCCCGTCGGGGCGTCCACGGTTGGCACGGTCTGGGACGCCGTCTGGCTACCCGCCTAAACCGCTCCGTACCGGCCCGGGGGACTGAGTCGGCCCCACACAGTTCGGAAGCTGCCATATCGGGGCGCGAGGGGGGTCTGTCGGCGCGGGGCGTTTCTTCTCGTGCCCGGGGCGGTGATGACCGCGGCGGCGGTTACCGGGGTGACGCCCTCGCCGCCGGCGGCGGTGCCCTCGCCCTGGCCGCCCCGAGGAGGCATCGCCGGACCTGAGCAGAGAACCCCCAAGGCCCTGGGGAGAGAACGCATAGAGGGCGGGGGGCGGCCCGTCGGTAGCATGGGCGGCCGTGTCCGAACCCGAACCTGCCCCCGCCGGCCCGGTCGAGCCGCCCCGCGACGCCTTCAAGGCGCCGGTCGGAACCCATGACGTGCTGCCGCCCGACTCGGCCCGCTGGTCGGGGTTGGTCGACCTCTTCGCGGCCCGGGCGTCCCGCTTCGGCTACGGGTACGTGATCACCCCCGTCTACGAGCACCTCGAGGTGTTCCAACGGGTCGGCGAGGGAACCGACATCGTGCGCAAGGAGATGTACGAGTTCTCCGACAAGGGCGGCCGCCGCCTCGTCCTGCGCCCCGAAGGCACCGCTCCGGTGGTCAGGGCCTACATCCAGCACCGGCCCATCCCGCCGTGGAAGGTGTTCTACATCGCTCCCCACTTCCGGCACGAGAAGGCCCAGCGGGGTCGCTACCGCCAGCACCACCAGATCGGCGCCGAGGTGCTCGGGGTGGACGACCCCGAGGTCGACGTCGAGGTCATCGCCCTGGCGGCGGGGTTCCTGGGGGCCGGCGGTCTCGGGCTGCGCCGGTTCACCCTGGCCCTCAACTCCCTCGGCGACGAGGAGTGCCGGCCCGGCTACCTGGAGGCGCTGCGGGCCTACCTGCGGGCCCACGCCGGCGAGCTGTGCGCCGACAGCCAGGCCCGCATCGAGTCCAATCCCCTGCGGGTCCTGGACTGCAAGGTCCCCACCTGCGTGGCCGTCACCGAGCGGGCTCCGCAGCTCACCGAGCACCTCTGCAAGCCGTGCGAGGCCCACTTCGAGACCGTGCAGCGGGGCCTCACCGCGCTGGGCATCGAATACGAGATCGCCCCCCGGCTGGTCCGGGGCCTCGACTACTACACCCGCACCACCTTCGAGTTCGCCTCCGCCGCCCTGGAGTCGGCCCAGAACGCCCTCGGCGGGGGTGGCCGCTACGACCGCCTGGCCGAGGACATGGGAGGCCCTCCGGCGCCCGGCATCGGTTTCGGTATCGGGATCGAACGGGTGCTGATCGCCTGCGACGCCGAGGACGTCCTGCCCACGCCGGCGCCCGGCCTCGACGCCTTCGTGGTCGATGCCACCGGGGCGGGGGGTCCCGACGTGACCGCCCTGCTCCACGAGCTGCGGGAGTCGGGGCTCGCAGCCGACCGGGCCTACGGCGGGCGCTCCCTCAAGGCCCAGTTCCGCCAGGCCGACCGGGTCGGGGCCCGCTACATCGTGCTGGTCGGCAAGGAGGAGATGGGCCGGGGGGCGGTGGCCGTCAAGGACATGATGGAGGGCGGCCAGGTGGAGGTTCCCCGGTCCCGCCTGGTCACCTACCTGCACGAGAAAGTCGACCCCCAGCCATGATGCGCACCCACTATGCCGGGAGCCTACGGACGAGCGACGACGGGACCGAGGTCGCCCTGTGCGGCTGGGTGGCGCACCGGCGCGACCACGGCGGCGTGGTCTTCATCGACCTGCGGGACCGGGAGGGGATCGTCCAGGTCGTGCTCGACCCGGCCACCTCCGGGTGTGCCGACGCCCATCACCTCCGCTCGGAGTGGGTCGTCCGGGTCGATGGCCGGGTACGCCCCCGCCCCGAGGGGACCGTGAACCCCGGCCTGCCCACCGGAGAGATCGAGGTGGGGGCCACGGGCGTCGAGGTGCTGAACCAGGCCGAGCCGCCGCCCTTCCCCCTCGACGACCGGGTCGAGGTGGACGAGACGCTGCGCCTGCGGCACCGCTACCTCGACCTGCGCCGGCCCGTCATGGCCACCAACCTGATCACCCGGGCCAAGCTGGTGTCGGCCCTGCGGGTGGCCATGGAGGGGCAGGGGTTCGTCGACATCGAGACCCCCACGCTCACCCGGTCGACCCCCGAAGGGGCCCGTGACTTCCTGGTCCCGTCGCGGCTGCAGAGCGGCTCGTTCTTCGCCCTGCCCCAGTCGCCCCAGCTCTTCAAGCAGATGCTGATGGTGGCCGGCCTGGACCGCTACTACCAGGTGGCCCGCTGCTATCGGGACGAGGACCTGCGGGCCGACCGCCAGCTCGAGTTCACCCAGCTCGACATCGAGGCCTCCTTCGTGGACCAGGAGGACATCCTCGGGGTCATCGAGGAGGCGGTGGCCACCGCCGTGGAGGCCGTTACCGGCGAGCGTCCGAAGCCCTTCCCCCGCATGTCCTACGCCGACGCCCTGTCCCGCTACGGCTCCGACAAGCCCGACATCCGCTTCGGGATGGAGCTGGTCGACCTCTCGGGTGTCTTCGCCGCCAGCGGCTTCCAGGCCTTCGCCGGCAAGACCGTGTGCGGTCTCCTGGCCCCGGGCCGGGGCGACGCCCCCCGCAACCAGCTGGACGCCCTCACCGACCGGGCCAGGTCACTCGGGGCCGCCGGCCTGGTGTGGATGCGGGTCCGCGACGGGGGCGTCCCCGGGGGATCGGGGGTGTCCCCCGTGACATTGGAGGCGCCGGTGCTCAAGTTCCTCTCCGATGAGGAACAGGACGGGCTGCGGGCCACCCTCCAGCCCTCGCCCGGAGACCTGCTGCTCATCACGGCCGACGCCAATCCCCGCAAGGCCCAGACCGTCCTCGGTGCCCTGCGCCTCGACCTCGGCGCCCCCGCCACCCTGGCCGCTTCCTCAGGGGACACCCGGGGCCCCGGGCCCCTCGCCTTCACCTGGGTCGTGGACTTCCCGCTCTTCGAGGCGATCACCGACTCCGGCCAGCCGATCCCCGCCCACCATCCGTTCACCCGGCCCCATCCCGATGATGTGGACCGGATCGACTCGGACCCCCTGTCGGTCCGCTCCCTGGCCTACGACCTCGTGCTCAACGGCATCGAGCTGGGATCAGGGTCGGTGCGTATCCACGACGCGACGCTCCAGCAGCGCATCTTCTCGTTGCTGGGCATCGAAGCGGAGGAGGCGGCCGAGCGCTTCGGGTTCCTCCTCGACGCCTTCCGCTTCGGCGCCCCGCCCCATGCCGGCTTCGCCGTGGGCATCGACCGCCTGGCGATGATCCTGACCGGCCAGGCCTCCATCCGCGACGTCATCGCCTTCCCCAAGACCCAGTCGGGGGCGGACCCCCTCACCGGCGCCCCCGCGCCGGTGGAGGCGACGCAGCTCCGCGACCTGGGGATCAGCCTGCCCAAGCCTCACTGAGCGTCAGGAGATGAACGTGGGAGGTCCGGAGCCGGCTCAGGTTTCGGTGAGACAGATCGACCGCACCGCCAGTGTTCAGCTGCCCGACGGAACAACCGGAAGAATCGGCTATCGCTTGTCTGAGCTTGTCGGGATGTTCGATGGCTACGAAGGCGTGATGATCCATCCGAAGACCGAGAGAGAGGTTCTCATTTCGTTGGAGCAGTGGCGAGGCTCCGATCCGGACACCACCTACCTCGAAGTGGGATTTCTCGAGTGGTAGGAACGGAAGTCTCGGGCCACTAGGGCTCAGCCTGCACAAGCCGCAGTAAGGCCGCAGCGTTGCGGGGATTGTGCACGTCCCACGTGCAAAATCCCCGCCATCCAGCGTCAGTCCAGGGCGGAGACCGCCACCAGCGGCCCCCCGGGCGCTTTGTCCGGCCTAGCGTTGAGCCGTGGGTCCGGCGCCTGACGACCTCTTCACTGCCGCCGCTCTCGGCCGCCTGGCCGGGAAGGCGCCCCTGGCCGCCCGGATGCGGCCCCGGCGCCTCGACGACCTGGTCGGCCAGGAGCAGCTGGTGGGGCCGGGCCGGCCGCTGCGGGCCCTCATCGAGTCGGACCGCCTGTCGTCCTGCATCCTGTGGGGACCGCCGGGGACGGGGAAGACGACCATCGCCCGGCTGATCTCCGAGACCACTGCGGCCGCTTTCGAGCCCATGTCGGCGGTCACCGCCGGCGTCAAGGAGGTCCGGGAGGTCGTGGGGCGGGCCCGGGGTCGCCTGGGCGAGCAGGGCCAGCGCACCATCCTGTTCCTCGACGAGATCCACCGGTTCAACCGCACCCAGCAGGACGCCCTCCTGCCCCATGTCGAGGACGGGCTCGTCATCCTCATCGGGGCCACGACGGAGAACCCCTTCTTCGAGGTCAACGGGCCCCTCCGGTCGCGCTCCACCCTCTTCCGGCTCGAGGCGCTCTCGGAGGACGCGCTGGGCCGGCTCATCGCCCGGGCCCTCGACGATCCCCACCGGGGGCTCGGCGGCGAAGGGCTGTCCCTCGACGCCGAGGCCGCCGCCCACCTGGCGGGACGCTCCGACGGCGACGCCCGCGCCGCCCTCAACGGCCTCGAGGTCGCCGCCGCCCTGGCCGTCGAAGCCAAGCGGACGGTCATCACCCTGGCCGACGCCGAGACGGCCATCGCCCTGCGGGCCGTGCGCTACGGGCGCGACGAGCACTACGACGTCATCTCCGCTTTCATCAAGTCGCTGCGGGGTTCGGATCCCGACGCCGGCCTCTACTGGCTGGCCCGCATGCTCGACGCCGGCGAGGACGCCCGCTTCATCGCCCGCCGCCTGGTCATCCTGGCCTCGGAGGACATCGGCATGGCCGATCCCCAGGCGCTGCTGGTGGCCGACGCCGCCGCCCGGGCCGTGGAGTTCGTGGGGCTTCCCGAGGCTCAGCTGAACCTGGCCCACGCGGTGCTGTACCTGGCGACGGCGCCCAAGTCGAACTCGGTCATCACCGCCCTGGGGGCGGCGATGCGCGACGTCCGGGAGGTGCCCGCCGGGGAGGTCCCGGCCCACCTGCGGGACTCGCACTACCACGGCGCCACGGGACTCGGGCACGGGAAGGGTTACGTGTACCCGCACGACGATCCCCGGGGCTGGGTGCCCCAGCAGTACCGGCCGGAGAGCGTGGCCGGGCGGCGCTACTACCATCCGAGCGCCCACGGTGCCGAGGCGGCGTTCATCCGTCCCGCTGTCCGCGAGCCCGGCCCGGGCCAGCAGGAGGGGGAGGAGGAGGGTTGAGCGCTGCCGAGTGGGCCGCCGTGGTCGTGAGCGCAGTGGCCGTCGTGCTGGCCCTCGCCCTGGTGGTGGTGCTCCGCGCCGTGCTCCGGACGCTGGCCTCCCTCACCGCCGTGCTCGCCGACCTCAACCACGAGGCGGTGGCGCTCCTGTCCGAGCTCCGGGGCGACGCCGCCCAGGCCAGTGCCCACCTCGAGCGGGCGGGGGACCTCGTGGGGGCGGCCGAGTCGGTGACCCGGACGGTCGAAGGGGCGTCGCGCCTCGCCTACCTGACCTTCTCGAATCCGCTGGTCAAGGTGCTGGCTCTACTATCCGGTGTCGGGAGGGCGGGACGCCGCCTGCGCCGGGGAGGGTGATGTTGTTCAAGCGGGTGCGGTGGATCGTCATGGGGATGGGGATGGGGGCCACGGGCTCGGTCTATGTCCGGCGCCGCCTGCGGCGCTTCCTCAAGAGCTACACGCCTCCGGCGGTCGCCACCCGGGCCGCCGCTTCCGCCCGCGACGAGTTCCGGGCGGCCCTGGCCGAGGGCCGGGAGGCGATGCGCCAGCGGGAATCCGAGCTGCGGGACGGCACCCGGCGACCCCCTCCGGCCGGTCCCTGACCGGGCCCGCCCGATGGTGACCTACGGGTTCGATCCCGCCTGGACCGGCGAGCGCGACCGGATGGCGCTCGCCGAGACCGTCCTCGATCCGATCACCGTCCGCCAGCTGGAGTCGGTCGGCGTGTCAGCCGGCTGGCGCTGCCTCGAGGTGGGCGCCGGGGCGGGGTCCGTGGCCCGCTGGCTGGTGGCCCGGGCCGGACCGGCGGGCCGGGTGGTGGCCACCGACCTCGACCCCCGCTTCCTCAACGCCGCCGACGGCTACGAGGTGCTCGTCCACGACATCGTCTCCGACCCGCCCCTGGCGCCCGAGTTCGATCTGTCCCACGCCCGCCTCGTCCTCCAGCACGTCGCCGACAAGGACCGCGCCGTGGCCAACCTGGCCGCCGCCGTGGTGCCCGGCGGCTGGATCGTGGTCGAGGAGCTCGACTTCACCTCCTCCGGGGCGGTGGGATCGAAGGGAGCCCGGGGATTTGCCCGGGTGGAGCGGGCCATCCACCAGTTCCTGGCCTCCACCGGTTTCGATCCCGGCTTCGGGTGCCGCCTTCCCGGCCGGTTCCGGGCCGCCGGCCTGACCGATGTCGAGGGCCGGGGCGGCCTGTCGGTGGTGCAGGGGGGCTCGCCCTACGCCCGGTGGTACGCGCAGTCGATCGAGGCCCTCCGGCCCCGACTCGTGGCCGCCGGCCTGGTCGGGGAGCCGGAGGTGGCCCGAGCCTGTGGGCTCCTCACCGACCCCGACTTCGAGCTGGTCACCCCGGCGCTGATCGTCGCCCGGGGCCGGCGGCCATCGCCGCCCTGAACGCCGGCCCGCTGAAGGCCGGCCCGCTGAACGCCGGCACTCTGTAACCGGTAGCCTCCGTTGGCTATGGACCGTGACGTCGCCCGCCAACTGGCCGCCGCTGTCGCCTGGGCCCGCGTCGGTCTCGGGCTGACGGCGATGGTGACGCCGGCCGTCCCCCTCCGCCCCTGGGTGGGCCGGGAGGTGGCCTGGCGGCCGCGGGCCAAGCTGCTGGGCCGGGCCCTCGGGGCCCGCGACGTGGCTCTCGGGGTCGGGGTGATCCTGGCCCTGCGCCACGAGGCGCCGGTGCGGGGCTGGGTCGAAGGCGGCGGCATGGCCGACGCCGGCGACCTGTTCGCCACCCTCCTCGCCTTCCCCACCCTCCCCAAGTTCGGACGATGGGCGGTCCTCGCCTCGTCCGCCGGGGCGGTGGCCGCCTCCCGGCTGGCGGCGCCGTCGGTTGACTCCGGCTAGGGCTCAGGCGACTCCGGCTAGGGCTCAGGCGACTCCGGCTCAGCCCAGGCCGCGGGAATCCTGCTTCAGGGCGGTGTCGACCGAAACGGCGGCGGCCACCACCAGGGAGCGGAGCGGCTCGTCGAGGGGCCGGTGGATCTGCACGACGTAGTTGTCGGCGGTGGTGAACATCGTCTTGGCCACGCCTTCCCACGTCTTGGTGATGCGGGCCACCTCGGCCCCGGTGTGGTCCCGGATGGCGAAGTTCCACGCCCGCCAGTTCTCGGCGTTGATCGAGCCCACGGTGGCGCCGCCGGCCTCGAGGGCGAAGTTGATCTTGCCGATCATGTTCTGCTGGACGACGGCGCCGATCTCCCGGCCGGCGCCATCGGCGACGAGCACCCTCGACTTCATGATCTTGGCCGGCCGGGTGATGGCCAGGAGCACGTTGCCGGCCATGTCGACGACCTGGAGCTTGTGGGTGAGGAACTGGTCGACGTCGCCGATGACCCGCAGCACCTTCTTGGCCATGGACTGGCCCACCTGGCGGACGGCGCCGATCTGGCGCCCGGAGCCGTCGTAGACGGCGTACTCGTTGTTGACCTCGATGAGCTTCGCCTTCTGGTTCACCACCAGGACGGGCTCGGTGAAGATCGTCCCCCCGCCCGGCCCCGGCGCCTGCGCCCCGGCCCGGGTGACGTCCCGCACCACCTTCTCGGTGGGGCGGTCGACGGTGGGGACGTGGGATTGACCGGCCGCCGCCATGTCGACGGACTGGCGCCCGTGGTCGGAGACATGCTCCGTCCAGGCCGCCCCGTCCCAGTAGCGCAGCTCGTGGCGTCCGGAGGGGTCCGGGTACCAGTTGGCGTCAGGCATGGCGGGTTCTCCTGCTCGGCGGTCCCGCTGAACATACCGGCGTATAGCCTGGTCGGCCGATGAACCAGTCTTTTTCGGGGACCCCCCGCGCCCCGTCCTCTTCGGGGACCCCCCGCACCCCGTCCTCTTCGGGGACCCCTCGCGCCCCGGGGACCGCAGACGAGCTCCGGCGCGCCTTCCTCGATTTCTTCGAGAAGCGTGGGCATACCGCGCTGCCGTCGTCGTCGCTGGTGCCCAACGACCCGACCCTGCTGCTGGCCAACGCGGGCATGAACCAGTTCAAGCCCTACCTGCTCGGCGAGCAGCCCCCGCCCTGGCCGCGGGCGACGACCGTCCAGAAGTGCTTCCGGACCGTCGACATCGAGATCATCGGCACCACCACCCGCCATCTCACCTTCTTCGAGATGCTGGGCAACTTCAGCCTGGGCGACTACTTCAAGGAAGGCGCCATCCCCCTGGCCTGGGAGTTCGCCACCGAGGTGCTCGGCCTCGATCCCGAGCGCATCTGGGTGACCGTCTTCGAGACCGACGACGAGGCCCTCGAGATCTGGGCCGACACGGTGGGGGTGCCCCGCGAGCGCATCCAGCGCATGGGGGAGAAGGACAACTTCTGGAGCATGGGCCCGACGGGGCCCTGCGGACCCTGCTCGGAGATGTACTACGACCGGGGCCCCGAGTTCGGCGAGGAGGGGGGCCCGGCCCACGGCGGCGAGGAGCGCTACGTCGAGTTCTGGAACCTCGTGTTCATGCAGTACAACCGGGCAGAGGACGGGACGCTCACCGAGCTGCCCCAGAAGAACATCGACACCGGCGCCGGCCAGGAACGGATCCTGGCCCTGCTGCAGGGGGAGCACTCGGTCTTCGAGACCGACGTCCTGCGGCGCATCCTGGCCGTGGCCGAGGCCACCACCGG
>JBOGFO010000744.1:0-2098 GCA_050743445.1 Acidimicrobiia bacterium | reverse complement strand
TGCGGGGACACCCCGCGCCCCGGGCCATGCGTTCATCCGTCAGGCCTCAGGGCGCCGACGAAGGCACGCATCTACGGGGGTCAGCCCGTCTTGGCGCTCACCCGGTCGAGCCAAAGATCGGCGTCCTCCAGCTCGGGCAGGGTGGGAAGGTGATCGGGGCTGCGCCAGGCGGCGTCGAGCGCGGAGAGCCCGGCGCGCTCCTCGACCTCGGTGATGAAGCGCTCGCCGACCTCGTACTGGCGCATCTTCATCTCGATGCCGAACAGCTTGCGCATCTGCTTGGCCACACCGCCGGTGGCCCGCCGGGCCTTGAGCACCGACGACATCCGCTCGACCCCCCGCACATGGACCTCGCCCAGCCGGTCCATCACCACGTTGCCGTGGCCCTCGAGCAGCGACATGAGCGCCTGGACCTGATCGATCACCAGCTTCTGCTCGTCGGTGGCGAAGAGCCCCACGAGACCGCCGTCATCGAGCGGGTTGCGGCCCCGCCGAGCGGACTCGGCGGCTCGCTCCAGCGCCCGCACCAGGCGCTTGGGATCGGGCTCGATCATCGACAGCGACCCTTCGACCAGGGACAGGAAGTAGCCCTTCATCCAGGGCACGGCCCGGAACTGGGCCCGGTGCGTCACCTCGTGGAGGGCGATCCACAAGCGGAAGTCGCCGGGGCGGAACCCGAAGCGCTTCTCCAGGGCCAGGATGTTGGGACCGACGTAGTAGACGGCGTCGCTGTTGTCGCCCTCCTCGGGGACGAGCAGGTCGTACTGGCCGAGGACCCGCTGGGCCAGGAAGCCGAGCAGCACCCCCATCTCGGCGCCGGCCACGCTCCGCCCCACCGGGGCGAAGGAGCTCTGCGCCATCCGCTCCCCGACCCGGCGGGTGAAGGGCTCCAGCGTGCGCCGGAACGACGCCACATTGGCGTCCACCCACCCCTGGCGGTCGAGCACCAGGGCCCGGGCCGGGTCTTCGGGGGCGGTGAGGCCGGTGAATTCGCCCACCAGAGCCTCAGCCTGCGTGGTGGCGGCCTCGAAGTCCTTCTGGAGCGACGAGGCGAGGTAGGAGCGTTCCAGGGGGTCCCGGCCCGCGACCCGCCGCGCCAGTCGCTCGGCAAGCTGCCAGTCGACCGGTTCGGGGGCCGAGCCGTTTCCGCCGGCTGTCACCCGGCCGACCGCCTCCCCACCCGGATGCCGTACTTGGCCATGACGACCCGCACCACGTAGCCGAGCGCCAGGAGCCCGGCGATGCCCAGGAAGCTCAACATCAGCACGGGGGCGAGCCAGTAGTGCCAGGGACGCTTGACCGCGGCGAGCAGCGGAGCGGCCGGCGCCGGGACGGAACCGGCGACGAAAAGGATCAGTGACAGCAAAGCGACGCGTCCGGCCTTCACGCCATCCTCCGGGACTGGGGTATCCCTCAATGGTACCGGGAGGCGGCGGAACTCCCGGCTCCGGAGTGGCTACGGAGGGGGTTCGTGACCGATGGCGTCGGCGATGCGACGGCGCAGGTCGGGAGGGACGTCGTCCCGGCACTTCCGGGCGATGAGCGACCGCAGCTCGGTCTCGAAGTCGAACCCGTCGGCACAGGGCGGGCAGCGGTCGAGATGCTTGGCGATGGCCGCCCGCTTCTCTTCGGTGAGCTCGCCGTCGAGGTAGTGGTAGATCTCATGGATCGCTTCGGTGCAGTCCATCATCGGTGGCGGTTCCATCTCCTCAACGCGCCGGGCCGGCTTCTGTACCTTCTGGGACACCCCGGCCCCGGGGGGCGAGTCCTCGTTCAACGGCGTAATCCCATAACCGTTTCTGCAGCTGCTTTCTTCCGCGATGCAGCCGGCTCATGACCGTTCCGATGGGAATATCGAGGATTTCAGCGATCTCCTTATAGGCAAAACCTTCCACGTCGGCCAGGAGCACGGCCATCCGGAACTGCTCGGGAAGGGACTCCAGCGCCTCCTTCACCTCGTCGTCGGGGATGCCCTCGAGCACCTCGGTCTCCGGGTTGCGGCCGGCCAGGGTCGCTTCCAGGCCGCCGAGCCGGCGGTAGAGGTAGAGGTCCTCCACGTCCTCGATGTCGCTCTGCTCGGGCCGGCGCTTGGCCGCCC
>JBOGFO010000743.1:0-2851 GCA_050743445.1 Acidimicrobiia bacterium | reverse complement strand
CCCGCCATCATCGGCGACAACTGCCGGGTGGAGGCCGGGGCCCGCATCGGCGAGTACACCGTCCTCGGCTCCGACGTGGTGGTGAAGCGCGACGCCTTCGTGCAGCGCTGCATCGTGCACGACCACGCCTACATCGGCCCCGGCGTCCGTCTCCGGGGGGCGGTCATCGGCCGGTCCTGCGACCTGCGGCTCGGCGCCCGGGCCGAAGAGGGCGTGGTGCTCGGCGAGGAGTGCTTCGTCGGCGAGCACGCCGTCGTCAATCCCGGCGTGAAGGTCTACCCGTTCAAGACGGTCGAGCCGGGCGCGGTGGTCAACTCCTCCATCGTCTGGGAGAGCCGGGGGGCCCGGACCCTCTTCGGGCGGCGGGGAGTCCGGGGCCTGGCCAACGTCGACATCACCGCCGAGCTCGCCGTCCGCCTCGCCTCCGCCTACGGCACCACGCTCAAGAAGGGCTCGGTGGTCTGCGCCAGCCGGGACACCTCCCGGGTGGGCCGGACGCTCAAGCGGGCGCTCATGGCCGGTCTCAACCTCACCGGCGTCCACATCGACGACCTGGAACTCGCCCCCATACCCCTCACCCGGTTCCAGGTCCGTTCGGAGCGGGCCCAGGGCGGCATCACCGTCCGGCTCATGCCCGGCGACCCGGCCAGCGTGGAGATCCGGTTCTTCGACGCCTCCGGGGCCGATATCGACGAGGGCACCCAGCGCAAGATCGAGCGCCTCCTCGGGCGGGAGGACTTCCGCCGGGCCTTCGCCGGGGACATCGGCGACATCGTCTACCCGCCCCGGGTCATCGAGTACTACACCGCCGCCCTGGAGCGCGCCATCAACGCTCCCCGGGTGCAGGAGGCGAAGTTCAAGGTCGTCCTCGACTACTCCTTCGGGTCCTCGTCGGTGGTGCTGCCCAGCGTCCTGGCGAAGATCGGGGCCGAGGTGCTCTCGGTCAACCCCTTCGCCTCCACTCAGGGCGCGGCCGCCTTCGACGACGCCTGGTCCCGGGTGGCCCGCATCGAGGACCTCGTCCGCACCTCGGGCAGCGCTCTGGGGGTCGTGTTCGATCCCGATGGCGAGACGCTGGTCATCGTTGACGACGAAGGGAGGGCGCTCAATCACGATCAGGCGCTCCTCACCCTGGTGACCCTCCTCGGCGAGGTCCAGCCGGGGGCGCGCATCGCCCTGCCGGTGGCGGCGAGCCGGGAGGCCGAGCGCATCGCCCGGGCGGCGGACTGCGAGATCGTCTGGACGAAGCTCTCCGCCGCCCACCTCATGGAGGTGGCGAACGCCGGCGGGATCGACTTCGCCGCCTCCCAGGAAGGGGGCTACATCTGGCCCGAGTTCCTTCCCGCCTACGACGCCGTGGCCACCCTGGCCAAGCTCCTCGATCTCCTCGCCGCCAGTGGCCGGCGCCTGTCGTCCGTCACCCGGGAGCTGCCCCGGGTCCACATGGCCCACGAGATGGTGGCCACCCCCTGGGAGCGCAAGGGCGCGGTGATGCGCACCACGGTGGAGCAGTCCAAGGACCGCGAGGTCCTCCTCGTCGACGGGATCAAGGTCTTCCATCCCGACGGCTGGGCGCTGGTGCTGCCCGACCCCGAAGATCCCCTGACCCATGTCTGGGCCGAGGCCGGCAGTGACCACGGGGCCCGGCAACTGGCCCAGGAATACGCCCGGCGGATCCGGCACGCCCTGCGTTAGCATTCTTCGGGACGTATTTCCGGGGAGGAGCCGACGAGCGTGCGCATCAGGGCGTCGCTGGCCGTCGTCCTGGCTGTCGTGGGGTTCCTCACCCTGGTGGCGAGCCGGGGCAGGGAAGACGCCCGCCGGGGAACCGAGTCCCGCCGGGCGACCCTCGTCGAGCTCATCCGTCAGCGTCAGGGCGAGGTCGACGAGTTGGGGGCGACGCTGGTGGCGCTGCGCGCCGAGGTGCTGTCGGCCCGGCGCCTGCTCTCCGACCGCGCCGAGAGCGACGCCCGGCGGGTGCGGAGCGTGCAGCTGCAGGCGGGCACGGTGCCCATGTCCGGCCCCGGACTCGAGATCACCCTCTCCGCCAGCGACCGTGAAACCGATGAACCCGCCGAACGGGCCGCCCTCGCCGTCCACGACGTCGACCTCCAGCTGGTGGTGAACGCCCTGTGGGCGGCGGGCGCGGAAGCGGTGGCGGTGAACGGCCAGCGGCTGGTGGCCACCTCGCCCATCCGGGCGGCGGGAGAGACGATCACGGTCAACTTCCGGCCGCTCGTCCCGCCCTACAAGATCGCCGCCATCGGAGCCGGCAAGAACGACTTCAACCGCACCGAGGTGGGGGAGCGCTACCGGCGCTTCGCCGAGGACCTCGGGTTCGGGTTCGAGGTGAAGTCCCGGCGCCGGCTGTCGGTTCCCGCCTTCCTCGGCACGCTGCAGCTCTCCGCGGCCAAGGCCGGGGCCGACCCCGCCCCCGGGGCCCCCGGGGCCACCGACCGGGCCGGGGGTGGTGGCTAGCGTGCTCGCCCTCATCAGCCTGGTGGTGGGCGCCGTGCTCGCCCTGGTGATGCGGCCCAGCGTGTCGGAGGAGCAGTCCCGGTACCTGGCCATGGCCGTGGTGGCGGCCCTCGACTCCTCCTTCGGAGGGCTGCGGGCCCACCTGGAGCAGACCTTCTCCGACCGTCTCTTCGTCCTCGCCTTCGTCTCCAACGCGGCCGTGGCCGTCGTGCTGGTGTGGATCGGCGACCAGCTGGGCGCCGACCTGGCCACGGCCGTCGTCGTCGTCTTCGGGGTGCGGATCTTCCAGAACGTGGCCGCCGTCCGCCGGCAGGTGTTCGGTGGCTGACCTGGCCGGTGCCGGCCCGGCCGTCGGCCCGCCGCGGGCGACGCC
>JBOGFO010000742.1:0-2671 GCA_050743445.1 Acidimicrobiia bacterium | reverse complement strand
CGGCGTGACAGCGGTCGCCCGCCTCCCCGTGGGCCGCGTCGCCGCCGAGGTGGCCGCCCCGTTTACGCCCACCTCGACCTGGCGGACGGCGTGGCTGGCCTTCCGGCGGGAGGAGGTCCGGGCCCGGCGGCGCTTCGCCATGGCCTGGGTGTTCCCTCTCGTCCCGCCGCTCATCACCGTCACCTTTTTCTCCGACCTGACCGCGTCGGTGGCCGACCTCCCGACGTTTCCCGACCCGTCCTACTACGACTGGATGGCGGCGGGCGCGGTGCTCCTGCCCGGGATGATGGGCGCCGGATTCACCGCCGTGGGCCTGGCCGAGGACCTGCGGGGTGGCTTCTCCGAGCGGCTCCGCCTCGTCGGCGCGGCGCCGGCGGCGGTGACCATCGGCCGTCTGGCCTTCGACGCCGCCCGGGCCCTTCCCGCCGCCGCCCTGGTCCTGCTGGTAGCCGTGCTGATGTCGGAGGACGTGCATCCCTCCCCCGCCGGGTGGGCGGCGCTGCTGGCGATGTCCGGGGCTTGGGCCATGGCCTGGAACGCACTGTTCCATTTGGTGGCCCGGATCTCCGCCAGTCCCCAGGCGCCGCAAGCGCTCCTGCCGCTGTTCGCGCCGGTCACGTTCCTGTCCACCGTGTGGCTGCCGGCCGAGCTGATGCCGGGCTGGGCGGAGCGCATCGCCCAGGCGAACCCGGTCTCGGCGGTGACGGAGGCGGCCCGGCAGTGGACCCGCGGCGACGTCGACCTCACCGTCGTGGCCGGAGGCATCGCCACCGTCGCCCTGTGGAGTGCGGTGATGGCGGCCGCCCTCGCCCTCGTGGAACGGCGCCGGCGATGAGTCCGTTCCTCCGCCACGCCGGCCTCACCTTCGGGCGGACCACCCGCCAGGCCCTACGGGAACCGGCCTGGGCCTTCGTGTTCCCGGCCGTCCTGCCCCTGGCCATGGTGGCGATCATCACCCAGGTGTTCGGGATCATGATCAACCTCCCCGGCTACGGCACCGACCAGCTCGTCGACTACGCCACGCCCGGCCTCCTGTTCCTGGCCGCCATGATGGGCGGCGGGTTCGCCGCCGGCCGGCTGGTGACCGACTTCTCCTCCGGCTACCTCGACCGGCTGCGCCTCATCCCGACGTCGACGGGCGCGGCCCTGGTGGGGCTGCTGGCCTTCGAGGCGGCCCGGGCGGTCCCCATTGCCGCCCTGCTGCTGATGGTGGGAGTCCTCCTCGGCGCCCCGGTCCCGGCGCCGGCGGCGGTGGCGCTGGTCCTCGTCCTGGTGGCGCTGTGGTCGGCGGCCTGGAACGCCCTCTTCGTAGTGGCGGGCCTGCGGACCCGCAGCGCCGAGGTCACCCAGGCGCTCCTGCCGCTGTTCCTGCCCTTCATGTTCACCAGCAGCATCTGGGTCCCCCACACGGCCATGCCCGGCTACATCCGGGAGCTGGCCGAACGCAACCCCCTCGACCTCTTCACCGTGGCCGCCCGCCCCCTCCTCCTCGACGGCCGCATCGCCGTAGGCGACCTGGCCGTCGCCACCACCGTGGCCGTCGGCGTCCTAGCCGTCCTCACCTGGACCGCCGCCCGCCAACTCAACAACCTCGTCGCCGCCGACTGACCCCAAGGCGGGTGCGATCTTGGCCCTGTGAGGGCCAACATCGCGCCCGCCTTGCGCGTCAGGCGGCGCGCGGGTCGGCGAACACCGCGAGCAACTCGGCGCGCAGGGCGCGGGCCGGCGGCTTCACGTCGGTCTTGCGAACCCGGATCACCCGCCAGCCAAGGGCCTCGATCCGCCGCTGGCGGGTGGCGTCCAACGGCGCGCGCCGGGGACCGTGCCACTCTGCGCCGTCGTACTCCAGGACAACCTTCTGCTCGCGCCATCCGAGATCACAGCGGGCCACGAAACCACCTCGTTCGTCCCGGATCTCGACCTGGCGCTCAGGACAGGGCAAGCCCCAACCGACGATGAGACGGGCCAGCCTCATCTCCGCCGGACTGCCCGGCGCCGGGCCCGGGGCCCACACCTGGAGGGCTTGCTCGAGCCGCGGCAATCCATCCCTTCCCGGCGCCCTCGCCGCCCGTGTGGCCGCCGCCCGCACCTCCGCGGCGCTGGCAAGGCCCCGGCACAGGGCAGTATCGAGGAGTCCGCAATAGTCGTCGTCGCCCAGCAGAGCAGCGCAGTCGACCAGCGTCCGCGCCGGCGTCGTGCACGGGAACGGTCCGACGTCCTGCCGGTCGAGCGGCTCGAGCGGCGCCTTCGGGCGGTGCACGATGGCGTTGCCAAAGCGCCCGCTCGCCAGACGCGGCACAGTTACGTGAGGGATGGGCGGCGGATCACACAGTCCGACCATTGCTGCGGCGGTCAGATGCGACAACACCGTCCCGGCGGGACCGGCGAGCAGCGGCACCATGGCGTCCTGCTCCCAGGACGACGGAGCCCCGGCGATGACGTACACGCCGGGGAGGACCCGCCGCCACCGCCCGCTCTCCACCCGGGCACGGACCTGTTTGGAGGTGAGCCCGGCCGCGATGGCCTGGCGCCGGCTGATGGCGCCGCACTGGTGAGCAGCGAGACGGTCGGTCTCGTGGTCGGGGTTCTCATCCGGCGACATGAGCCCGGAGTATGGCGGAGCCGTCCGTCACCCCGCCGCTCAATTTCCCAAGGCGGGTGCGATCTTGGC
>JBOGFO010000741.1:0-2118 GCA_050743445.1 Acidimicrobiia bacterium | reverse complement strand
AGCCCAGGGAGGCGGGGTGGGCCTTGTCACCCCGGATGCGCTCGAACCGGCGGCCGTCCTCGCCGCCGAGGCGCACCTCGATGCCGCAGTTGCACTCACAGAGGATGCAGGCCGTCGCCTGCCACTGGCCGACGGCGGTGCGCACGTCGCTCACTCGCTCAGGTCTCCTTCGTGATCTGGTGGACGAGGTCGACGGCCCGGCCGAGCGTGGCCAGGCGTTCCTCGAGCGTGTCCCCCGCCGGGTAGAGGCGGACGGTGGTGACGCCGGCGTCCCGCCAGGCCCGGAGCCGGTCGGCCACCATCGACTCGGTGCCGATGAGGGTGGTGGCCAGCACCATCTCGTCGGGGACGAGGGCGGCGGCCTCGTCGCGCTTGCCGGCCGTCCACCGGGCCTGGACCTCGGCGGCCACGTCGGCGAAGCCCTGGCGGCGGTAGGCGTCGTTGTAGAAGTTCGTGGTGGCCGACCCCATCCCGCCCAGCGTGAAGGCCAGTCCGGCCTTACGGGGCAAGGCCATGGCGGCCACGTCGTCACCGAAGGCGACCTCGGCGCCCTGACAGATGTCGAGGTCGGCCAGGTTCCGGCCGCTCCGGGCGGCGCCGGCGCCGAGGGGCCCGAGGTAGGCGTCGGCCGCCTCGGGCACGAAGGCCGTGCCCAGCCACCCCTCGGCCACCTCCCCGGTCAGTTCCAGCATCTTGGGCGAGAGGGCGGCCACGTAGATGGGGATGCCGGGGTTTGGCGGCTGGGACAGCCGCAGCGCCTTGCCCTTCCCGCCGGGGAGGGGCAGCCGGAGATGGCGGCCCTCGTAGGTGAGCTTCTCGCCGGCGAAGAGCCGCCGGATGACCTCGATGGTCTCCCGCATGCGGCCGAGGGGGTGGTCGAAGGACGTCCCGTGGAGGCCTTCCATGACCTGGGGACCGGAGACCCCGAGGCCGAGGAGGAAGCGGTTGCCGGACAGCCGGGCCAGGGTGAGGGCGGTCATGGCGGTGAGGGCGGCACTGCGGGCACCGACCTGGAGGATGCCGGACCCGACCAGGATCCGCTCGGTGCGGGCGGCCAGGTAGCCGAGGGGCCCGACGGCGTCGCAGCCCCAGGCCTCGGCCACCCAGCAGACGTCGACGCCGAGGTGCTCGGCCTCGACCACGAAGTCGACGAGCTCGGGCCAGGGGCCGGTCTCGGCCGAGAGCATGACCGCCGTGCGCATGACGAAGCTCCGGTCTGCCGGCTTCTAGGGGTGCCCGGCTTCGGCCAGGCCCTTGATGCCCTCGAGGGTGGCGAGCATGTTCTGGCGCCATTCGCCGAGGCGCCGGGCGATGATCGCCTCCTCCTTGTCGGGCATCTGCTCGATGACCATCGTCACGCCCGACGGGCCCGGGCCCATGCGGGCGAACTGGCGCAGCCGGGTGCCGCCGGCGCCGTCCGGCTCCAGCTCGAAGCGCCACAGGGCCGACGGCTGGTCGGGGTCGCCCACCGCCCAGGCGAAGACCCGCTCCGGTTCGCATTCGACCACCGTCGACGTCGTCTCCCACTCGCCCCGGGCCGGGTGCAGGTTGCGGCCGGTGAAGCGGGCGCCGGTTGCGGCGGCGGCCACCCCGTCGAGCCAGATCGTCTCCTGGAGCTCGGCCGAGAACCGGGTCGGCGTGGCGATGTCGGCCACGACCGGCCACACCCGCTCCGGCGGCGCCCCCACCTGGACCTCGACCTCCATCGTCGGACCCTCATCGAAGCGCATTGCGGAGCTCCTCTTCGTTCGCCGGCGGCTGTGGACGACAGTACCCGGGCGTCAGTTTAATTATGCAACTCACTCCTCGCCAATCGGTCCGCCACCCCATCGCGCGTTAGCCAAACCCGGCTCCCAGCCGGGTTTCGCTCACGCGGGATGGCAGGATCACCTGATGCTCGACGGGTTCCCGGACCGGCTGGCGGCGCAGGCCGTCTCCGACCCCGACGGCCTGGACACCCTGGCCCGGCGACTGGCCGGCGCCGACCGCACCGTCGTCATCGCCGGGAGCTCCATCTCCGGCCTGATCCTCGCCGCCCGCCTCGGCCGGGCGGCGGCGGCGAACGACGCCGGCGGCCGGCTGGCCGTCGTCCTCGTGACCGGCGCCCCGCCCGTCCCC
>JBOGFO010000740.1:0-3293 GCA_050743445.1 Acidimicrobiia bacterium | reverse complement strand
GGGCGGCCACGCCGGTGGGCGGGGCCACGGCCTCGAGGGTGCCGTCGCCGGCGGTGGTGAAGGGCAGCTCGAGGATGCGCTGCTCGGAGTCGATGATGTGCTGGGGGGAGGGGGTCTTGATGAGCTGCACCGACTCGATCTCGCCGGCCTGGGGAGTGCCCAGGGTGAAGGTCTCGCCGTAGGCGACGCCGGCCGGAGCCGAGCTGATGGACGGGCGCTCACCCCGGAAGAGGTAAGGCGGGCTCCACACCTCGAAGCTGGAGTCCTTGTCGTTGTTGGCGAAGGGGCCGCCCTGGTCCTGGTTGGGCCCGCCGTAGTGGGCCGGCAGGGGGGTGTGGCCGCCGAGGAGGACCCGCATGTCGGGCAGCAGCAGGGCGGAGTTGTGGTACACCCGGTCCCGGTTGTGGGACGCCACCTCGGTCCACGTGCCGGTGGCCGGGTTGAAGACCTCGGGGACGCGGATGGCGATCTCGGTGCCGGGGTCGACGACCTCGTCTTTGTCGGCGCCGCCCACGGCCAGCACGGTGCCGTCGGGGAGGGCCACGCCCGAGGCGTACCAGCGGCCGTGGTTGAGGCTGTCGGTCAGGTTGTTGGTCACGGACCCGTCGGCGGTGATCTCGGTCAGCGTCGAGAACGGCGTGGCCGGAACCCACGAGCCGGGGGGCGGGCCGAGGGTGCCGCCGAAGGTCAGCAGCGACATCGTGTCGTAGGGGGCCTTCATGGGCAGGGGCACCACCGCCGCCCCGCTGCGGGCGCCGAGGGGCGACAGGCCGGCGATCTCCCACTCCTTGGTCTCGGGGTCGAAGAACTGCTGGAGGGCGTAGGTCGCCTCGTCGGCGGCCTGGCCCGCCGGGCCCCACATCTGGCCCACGGCGGCGTAGAAGACCTTGCCGTTGGGGGCGAGAACGAGGCGGGGCATCTGGGGCAGGCTGTTCTCGGAGGCCATCCCGGCGTAGTTCTCGGTCCACGTGTTCAAGTGCGGGTCGTAGGTCTCGGTGCGGCGCACCTGGGACAGCTGGGTGTCCTTGATGAGCTTGGTGGTACCCCCGGTGACGAGCACCTTGCCGTCGGCCAGCTCCACCAGCCCGGGGTACCAGCGGCCGTACTTCATGCGGGCGCCCGGACTCCAGGTGTTCGTCTCGGGGTCGAAGATGTTGGAGTTGGGCAGGCCCTCCAGCTCGGTCACGCCCACGTCGGCGGGGTCGCCGTCGTTGCGGTCCATGATCGCGGGCTCCATGTACCAGTCGGTGCCGCCCACGGCGATGACCCGGCCGTTGGCCAGGGAGACGACGTCGGCGCAGAACATGTCGCCGTCGTTGGCGGCGGTGTCGTCGGGCGGGGAGGTGGGCTGCTGCTCGGGGACACCGGCGGCGCCGGCCAGGCTGCCCACCAGCCCGTCGCCGGGGCGGCCGGGGACGCCGAGGTAGCCGAAGACGTTGTCCGGGTCCTGGGGGACACCCCCGACCCCGGGCGATTTCTGGCCCTCAGAGATGTTCTCGTTGGTCTGGCCGCCCCGGGGCTGAGCGGGGACCGTGAAGGTGGGCGTGCCCGAACGCAGGTCGAGCACCCGGGTCTGGCTGTCCCGGGAGACGGGGGGCAGCTTGCCCAGGGGAATGGGGCCCGGCTCGGCGTTCTCGGTGCCCTCGAGGCCGTTCCAGTAGACGACCCGGCCGTCGGGGAGGACGGCGGCGGCCTGGGCGACGGCCTTGCAGACCACGAAGCCCTCGGGGTCGTTCTCGTCCGAGGGCACGCAGCGGGGGGTGCCGCCGCCGCCCTCTTCGAAGGGCTGGGTCCACTGGCCGACGATGTCGGGCAGGCCCGCGACCTGGGCGGAGGCGGCGGGTCCGGTGAGGCAGAGCATGGTGGCGCCGAGCAGGGCGGCACCGGCGGTGATCCAGCGAGACTTCATCGTTCCTCCCACGAGCACAGGACTGAGCATGAAGCCATCCTCCCGGCCCGGGCCCCCGAAACCGATGGGCGGTATGCCCGACTTTGGGCATCCGGCCTGTGCCGGTGCACAACCACCCCGGTACGATCCCCGTCGTGAAGGGCCGCGACGAGCACGAGGCGCGGGCGGCCGCCGGCTTGGCCGAGCGGCTGCTCGGGGAGATCCCCGCCCTGTCTGAGCGGGTCGTGGCCCGCATCGTGGACGAGGCGGAGTCCTACCGGCTGGCGGCGGCCGTCGCCCCGGAGGACCTCGCCCGCTCCGTCCACGACAACCTCTCCGAGCTGGCCGAGCGGCTGGCCGGGTCCGCGCCCCGCAACCCCGAGGCACCCCTGGAAACCGGCCGGCGCCGGGCCGAGCAGGGCTTCCCCCTGGCCGATGTCCTCCACGCCTACCGGGTCGGCGGCCGGGTCATCTGGGATGCCATGGTGGGGCTCGCCCGGTCGGGCGGGCGCGACGCCGACGAGCTCGTGGGGGTGGCCGGGTTCCTATGGGGGATGATCGACGAGTATTCGGTGCTGGTGACCACCGCCTATCAGCAGCGCATGGCCGAGCTGAGCCGCTTCGACGCCGAGCGCCGCATCCTGGTGGTCGATGCCGTTCTGGCCGGTCTCGCCGCTGAGAGCCCCTCCCTGTCGGAGGCGGCCGCCGCCCTGGGGCTGCCGCTGCACGGCGCCTTCCTGGTGATCTCGATCGACCCGGTGGCGGCCGAGGCCGCCGAGCGGGTGGTGGGCGACGAGCTGCGGGGCCGGGGTGGCAACGGCGCCTTCCGGCTGCGCACCGGCCGCTACCTGGGGGTGATCTCCCTCGGGCCCACGGTGACCCCGGAGTCGATGCGGGCCGCCCTCGACGGGGTGGCGAGCGCCCGGGTGGGCATGTCACCGGTGTTCTCGGAGCTGGCGAACACCCCCGAGGCGCTGCGCCTGGCCGACATCGCCCGGGCCTGTCTGCCCCGGGGCTCCAAAGGCGTGGTGGCCTACGACGACCATCCGGTGCGGGCCCTGCTGGCCGCCGACGCCGACACCGGCTGGCGGACGGCCCGTGTCGTCCTCGAGCCTGTCCTCGCCCTCGATCCCGAGACCCGGGCGCTGCTGCTCGAGACGCTGCGGTTGTGGTTCGCGGCCGGCGGGTCGGCGTCCGAGGCGGCCAAGGCGTTGTACTGCCACCGGAACACGGTCCGCAACCGCCTTCAGCGACTGGAGGAGCTGACCGGGCGGAGCCTGGAGGACCCCCGGGGCCTCGCCGAGCTGTTCGTGGCCAGCGAGGCCGTCGGCCTCCTCGAGCCGCCCAACCCCACCTGAGCCGGGGCCGACGGCCGCCCGGCAGTCCGCCTGTTCGTTCTCAGGAG
>JBOGFO010000739.1:0-6813 GCA_050743445.1 Acidimicrobiia bacterium | reverse complement strand
CAGATGCCCTCGTCGGGCTCGCTCCAGACCTTTTCCAGGTGCTCCAGCAGGGCGAGGCCCACGCGCCAGCCGTCCGCGTCGCCGAGCATCCCGCGCTGGCGGGCCTGATAGAGGGCGTCGAAGATCTCGCCGTAGACGTCGAGCTGGAACTGGCGGGAGGCGGCGTTGCCGATCCGGACCGGCCGGGAGCCTTCGTAGCCGGGCAGCCAGTCGAGCTCGAGCTCGGTGAGGCGCCGCTCCCCGGCGGGGCCGTACATGATCTGGAGGTCCCGGGGGTCACCGGCCACGGCCCGGAGCAGCCAGTCCCGCCAGGCGGAGGCCTCTTCGGAGTAGCCCGCCACCATGAGGGCGTAGAGGGTGAAGGTGGCGTCGCGGACCCAGCAGTAGCGGTAGTCCCAGTTCCGCACGCCCCCCAGGCATTCGGGCAACGAGGTGGTGGCGGCGGCCACGATGCCCCCGGTCGGCTCGTAGGTCAGGGCCTTGAGGGTCACGAGGGACCGGACCACGGCGTCCGTCCACTCGCCCTCGTAGGTCCCTCGGGCGGCCCAGTCCGCCCACCACCGCTCGGTCTCTCCGATCATCTGCTCGACATCGATGGCTTCGGGGGACGGGTCCGTGGATGGATGCCAGGTGATCGAGAAGGGAAGGCGCTGCCCGGCGGCCACCGTGAAGTCGGCCACCGTGGTGAGGCTCTCGCCCCGCACCGGCACCGGGGCCCGCAGGGTGAGGGCGTCGGGGCCGCCGATGGCCAGCAGGGCGTCCCCGACCCTCCGCACCCAGGGCACGATGGAGCCGTAGTCGAAGCGCATGGCCAGCTCCATCCGCATCGGCACCCGGCCTGACACACCGACGGCCAGGCGGACCACGTCGGCGTAGTGGTGGCGGTGGGGCATGCAGTCGACGACCTGAACGACGCCGTCGTCGGTCTCGAACTCCGTCTCCAGCACCAGGGTGTGGCCCCGGTAGCGCCGGCGGGTCCGGCGGACGCCGCCGGCCGGTGCCAGCAGCCAGCGGCCGTGGTCCGGGGTGCCGAGCAGGGCGGCGAAGCAGGCCCCGGAGTCGAAGCGGGGCAGGCACAGCCAGTCGATCGACCCGTCCCGGCCGACCAGGGCGGCGGTATGGGTGTCGCCGATGAGGGCGTAGTCCTCGATGGGCCGGGGCATGGACGAGAGTCTCGCGGTGCGGGGTCCTCTATGTTGGTTCCTGCATGGATCCCACTCCTCTGGCCGCCCGTCGGTGAAGGGTCCCGAGCGCCGGCCGCGCCCCGCCCATCGGGCCGTCCCGTTGACGGGGACGCCGCCGGAGACCCACCTGGCGCCGGGCCTGCT
Source organism: Acidimicrobiia bacterium (assembly GCA_050743445.1). Taxonomy (GTDB): domain Bacteria; phylum Actinomycetota; class Acidimicrobiia; order IMCC26256; family BP-133; genus CAWBJP01. Next base: position 5,485 of record JBOGFO010000739.1, on the reverse strand, counting down.
CGCCCTGTGCCACTCGGGGGAGCGGGCCGTCTCGGTCTTCCTCCGACCGGACGGGGACGCCTACGCCGCCCTCGGCAGCCCGATGGACCCGGAGGCCTACGCCGTCTTCCGGACGGACGGCGTGTACGTGTTCCTCCGGGGCGACGTTCCCGCCACCCTCGACCTCCGGCTCGAAGCCGGCGGGACGGTGGCCGTCCGCGCTGGCTACTAGGCGTCCCCCGCTCCGGCGTTCCTCCGGAACACCTGTCGTTCCGGAGGAACGCAAGTTGGGGCAGGGGGCTACTGGCCGGCCATCTTCTTGCCGTTTTCGGCCATGCACTTGAGGAAGTCGTCCCCGCCGGAGGTCCAGGCGTCGCCGGCCGAGGACTCCCAGGTGAAGTCTCCGCCCAGTTCCTCGGCCAGGAGCTCGAGGGCGTAGTTGCCGGCGTCCCGGGCCCGGGCCTCCCAGGCGCCGGGGTTGGCGTTGATGTCCTGGGCGAGGGCGTACACGGCCGCCGCCGACCCGCCCCCGGAGGCGGTCACGGCCGCCAGCGCCAGCTTCTCGGGGTCGCCGGAGGCGAGGTCGGTGGCCAGCTTCCGGGCCTCGAACACGAGGTCGTCGGGGTCGACCCCGAGCAGCTGCTCCCGGGCCGCGCCCGACACCGTGGCCGTGGCGATCTCCTTGATGGGTGACGCTCACGCCTTGGTCGCCGGCCGGCTCCATCTCGTCGAAGAGGACCGATTCGATCCCGGACCGCTCCTCGGCAGCCGATTGTCCATCAGGCGGAGGATGAGCGCCCGCAGGAGGACGGTCACCTCGACTGCCGTCGGCTCCGACCAGAGGACAGGGCATCGCTCGGGGAGGAAGCACACGGTGGGAACACCGCCGGGCGCGACCCCCGGATGGCGTGCTCCGTCTCGCACGGGATCCATACCGCCGTCGATGGCGGGAGCGTCCAGATCCGGCCATCCGACTCCAGCGCCAGCGTGCCTCCGGGCACCCATGACAGCCGATGATGATCGTGGCGGCGGAGCCCGAAGTCATCGCCCGCCGCCATGCGGCAGGGATCGCTCAGAATCCAGCTTTCGAGCTCTGGCAAGGCGCGTCCTCCGCCCAAGGGGTCCGGGCCAGGGAACCCCCTGGAGTTCGCCTCTCCGACAATGGTGCCCTCCCCCGGGCGGTGGCCAACGCGGTGGTGGCCGTCCCCCGCCCGCGACCTGCCCTGGCCACCCCCTTCGGGGAGCTCGTATTCGTCCGTCGGGATACGGCCCGCCTGGCCGTCCAACCGGCGGTCACCCCCCTGGTCACAGGGGCGGTCACCACCGTTGAACAGACCATCCTTGACCTGGCCGACCGACCCCGCCTCGGGGGGCTGGCAAGCCGGGAGGTGGGTGATGCAGTCGCCGCGTTGGCCCTGCGGGTGGACTGGGACGAGACGCTGGCATTGGCTCGGGCCCAGCACCTGCACAGCGCGTACGTACGGGCGCGTTGGGTGGCATCCCGCGTCCTCGAAGTGCCGTCGCCAGCGTGGCCGGCCCGCCGCCCCGTCAACGGCTGCGGTCTGGTCGTCGGCGGCGACGGTGACGCCGCGTTCGGGATCGACACGGCCAATGCTCCGGCGTGACGAGCTCGTCCGCTGGACGCGCACCTTCGGTGTGGCCGACGAGCAGGTCCGGCGCGGCAGGCGGCCGCCGGGGTCTGACCGACCCGTCCACGTTTCTGTTGGCGTTTTGCCAGCGATTGCTGGCAGAACGCCAACAAGTTCGGTCGGGAGGCGTGCGGGCGATTGGTCAGCGCAGCTCGACGGTTCCGCCCGGCCCTTCGATGACGGCGACCAGCGCCGGGGCGGGCGCCGGCCGGACGGTCAGCTCGACTCCGAGCGCCTCGAGCCAGGGGCGGATGCTGTCGGGCGCCGGATGCTCGGCGTCGAAGCGGACGAGCCGGCAGCCCGGCGCCGAGGTCCGGGACGGGTGGAGCACGCCGGTGCCCCACTCGATGAGGAAGGGCACCAGGCCGTCGCCGTCCCCGCTCCAGACGGTCAGTCGCCAGTCCAGGCGTGTGCCGTCGGGCCGCTCCCGGGACATGGCCTGGACCGGCCCAGGGTCGTAGCCACGAGCGAGCGCCCGGGCCACCGCCTTGTCGATGTCGTCCACCTGGACGGCCCAGGTCACCAGGCGGGGGGCCGTGAGCGCGTCGATGCCGAGCGGCCGGGGGGTCTCCGGCTCGGGGGCATCGGTGTCGGGACCGATGATCTCGAGGTAGGCGGAGAAGCCGAGGTCGAGCAGGACGTTGCGGGTGCCCCGGCCGAGATGCCGTCCGCCCTCCGTCAGCTGAACCCCGAGCCGGCGGCCGATCCGGTCGGCGTCGGCGGGCAAATCGGGCGTGGCGTAGACGAGATGATCGAGCGTCGGTGTCCACCTCTTGACTTTGCGAAGATATCTTCCCATAAACAAGTGATGCGACGGAAACCCGGAACCCTGCTCCCGTTGGAAGTCTCGATTCTGGCCGCTGGGCTCGAGGCCGGCCGGGCCGGCGAGCGTGAGTTTCACGGGTATTCGATTGCCCGGGCGATCCAGGAGCTCGACTCGGCCCGGCGGCTGACGGCCCACGGCACTCTCTACAAGGCGCTCGGCCGGCTCGAAGAGGCCGGGCTGTTGAAGAGTCGCTGGGAGGCGGCCGAGATCGCCGAGGCGGAGCATCGACCCCGCCGCCGGCTCTACCGGGTGACCGGTGCCGGGGCGTCCGCTCTCGCCCGCTCGATGGCCACCGCGCCGCCGGCCCAGAACGACCTGCGACCCGCATTGGCCACGTCGTGAACACGGACGGCCGCCGCTCGGTGGCGCTGGCTCGCTGGTGGGTCCGCCGCTACACGGCCGGCCTCCCCGCCGAGGTGCGCGAGGCCCGCCGGGCCGAGATCGGCTCCGACCTGTACGAGCACATGGCCGACGCCGCCGGCGCCGGCAGCAGCGATCTGGGGGTGGGCGCGGCCGTGGTTGGCCGGACCCTCCGGGGCAGTGGTGACGACCTGGTGTGGCGACGAACAGAAAGGCGTGCAATGGCGCACGGTCAGAAGTCAGCAGGTGTGTTGTCCGGGTTCCCGGCGGCATGGGCGGCCGCCACCCAGAGCTGGTTCGCCCCGGCCGCGGTGCTCCTCGGCCTGTTCAACCTGTTGATGTCGGTGAGCATCGCTTTCAACTTCGACGGCGAGAACAAGATGCCGGGTCAGCTCATCGGACCGGCGTTCATGGTGGCCGTCACCGTCTGCCTGTTCCGCGCGCTGCAGCTCCGGTGGCGGAGCCGCCAGGCCTGGTCCCACGCCGCCGCGCCGGCTGCTCCTGATGCTCCGGCGGCAGCCGGGCGCCCGCCGCTGCCGCTCGCCGTTCGCCTTCTCGTCCTGGTGCCCATTGCGGTGCTGGGAGTAGCGGCCATCGTGGGGCTCGGAGGTCCCGGCCCGGTGTTCCTGATCGCGCTGCTCGCCGTCGGAGCCGTCGCCTTCGTGGCGCTCCGGCGCCGAGGGCCGGCCGGTGTCCGGTCCGCCGAACCGTCGCCGATGCTGGCTGACGCCCTGATCATCCTCGGCACCCTGCCGGCCCTGGGCCTGTTCTGGATGGTGATCCCGCCCATCCTCGCCCTGCTGGTGATCGGCGGCGTGATCGGTACCAACCCGGGCGGGAGGCGCCCGGCCCCGGCCCAGGTGTAGCCCCCCACCCAACCGGCGTTCCTGCGGAACGACAGGTGTTCTGGAGGAACGCCGGATCGGTCGAGCGTCGCTCAGGATTACCAATTCCTTCCGCTGGTAAGAAATGGGTCCATGGGTGCGACAGTGGACATCAGGGACGGCGCCGACTCCGGGTCGGTCATCCTCGCCGAACGATCTGACCCGCCGGAGGCCGAGCCCGAAGCCCGGACCTTCGGCGCCCGCTGGCGGGCCGTACCCTGGCCCACCATCGTGGGCAGCGTGGCGGTGGTGCTGGCCGCCCTGGCCCTGGTGCAGATGCTGCGGGCCACCCGCCACGTGCTCCTGCTCCTCCTCGTCGCCGGCTTCCTGGCCGTCATCCTCAACCCGCTCGTCGACGCCGTGCAGCGCCGGGTGCCGTCCCGGGTGGCGGCGACGGCCATCGTCTTCACCGCCGGCACGCTGGTCGTCGCCGGTCTGGTGGCGCTCTTCGTCGGCCCCCTGGCCTCCCGGTTCCCGTCGTTCCTGGAGGATCTCCCCGGCATCATCCGCCGGACCCAGGGCGGGGACGGGCCGGTGGCCGAGGTGGCCAAGCGCCTGCACCTCCAGCAGCGGCTCGGCGACTCGCTGCCCGACATCCGCCAGAGCGTCGGCTCCTGGACGGGGCCCGGCCTGGCGATCGCCAAGGGGCTCCTGGCCGGGGTCGTGAGCGTCCTGCTCCTCGCCGTGCTCACCTTCATGATGCTGCTCGAGTTCCCCCGCTGGAGCCGGGCGGCCATGTCCAACCTGCCCCCGTCGGCCGGCGAGCGCGTCCGGAACGTGACCCGGGACATCGGCCATTCCGTCAGCGGCTACATGGCCGGCAACCTGATCACGTCGCTCATCTCCGGCACCGTCATGGGCCTGACCCTGGCCCTGACCGGGGTCCCCTACGCCCTGGTGTTCGCCGTGTGGGTGGCGCTGATGGGCTTCGTCCCCCAGATCGGCGGCCTCCTGGCCGCGGTCCCCACCGTGGGCTTCGCCTTCCTCCAGTCGACGCCCGCCGGGGTGATCACCCTCGCCGTGTTCCTCGTCTATCAGCAGATCGAGAACCACGTCCTCGTCCCGGTGATCATGGGAAAGACGGTGCGCCTCCGGCCCCTGTGGGTCCTGGTCTCAGTGCTCGTCGGGGCGCAGCTGCTCGGACTCGTGGGCGCTCTGCTCGCCGTCCCGGTGGCCGCCGCCATCCAGATCGTGGCCCAGGATCTCTGGATCCACCGCCGTCAGACGGCGGCGGCCTCGGCGTCGTCGGAGGCGGCAGCGGCCGGCTGACGGAGGGGAAGCGACTCGAAGACGGCCGGCGGTTCCCGCCACAGGGACGGGGCCGGGACGCCGGCGGCAGCATCGCGGATGGCGTGCCAGATCCGTTCCGGGGTGCAGGGCATGTCCAGGTGGCGGATGCCCAGGTGGCTCAGCGCATCGATCACGGCGTTGTGGACCGCGGGGGTGGAGCCGACCGTGCCCGACTCCCCGATCCCCTTGGCCCCCAAAGGGTTGAGCGGGGTGGGCGTCTCCGTGTTCGCCACCTCGAAGGAGGGGACCTCCGCCGCGCTGGCCATGGTGTAGTCGAGGAGGGTGGTGGTGAGGGGCGTTCCGTCGGCGGCGTAGACGACCTGCTCCCACAGCGCCTGGGCCATCCCCTGGGCGATGCCGCCGTGCTGCTGGCCGGCGACGATCAGCGGGTTGAGGATGCGCCCGCAGTCGTCGACGGCGACGTGACGGACGGGACGCACCGCGCCGGTCTCGGTGTCGACCTCGACCACGGCCACGTGGGCCCCGAAGGGGAAGGT